>JAEHDN010000318.1 GCA_016880395.1 Candidatus Eiseniibacteriota bacterium | reverse complement strand
GGGGTCGCGCCGGCGCGGGCGCCCGCGGCCGCCAAGGGCCGAGCCGCGGCCGAGCCGACGCTGGTCGACACGGTGGGAAAGGCGCTCTCCTCCCCGGCTGGCCGCACGATCCAGCGGGAGCTGATCCGGGGGCTTTTCGGCGTGCTCGGCGTGCGGACCGCGACACGCCACCGCCGCTCCACCTGGTAGCGGAACCGCTCGCGCTCGTTCCGGTCGGATGGTATTCTGAGCGCGTGACTTCCACCGCTCAGGAAATCCGGATCCGCCCCCTTTCGGAGCTGGACATCTCCCGCATCGTCGCGATCGACGAGCGCCTCACGGGGGTCTACCGGCCCGAGGTCTGGGAGCGCCGCGTGGGCTACTACCTGCGGCGCGATCCGGAGGGGTGCCCGGTCGCCGAGCTGGACGGCAAGGTCGTGGGGTTCATGTTCTCGGACGTCCGCGGGGGCGAGTTTGGCCTCGAGGAGACGACCGGCTGGATCGAGCGGTTCGGCGTGGATCCCGACTACCAGGGCCGCTCCATCGGCCGCCGTCTCTTCGAATCGGTGCGAGGCCACATGACGCGCCACGAGGTGGCGACGATCCGCACGCTCGTCGACAAGAACGACTCCGACCTCGCCGCCTTCCTGCGGGCGGTCGGCTTCGACAACGCATCGCTCCAGGCGCTCGAGCTCCGCGTGGCGGAGCCTGGCGTCCGCGGTTAGAGGGGTTCCATGAACGTCGAGCAGACCACCCTCCCGAAGAAGTTCCACGATGCCGTCGTCCACTGGCGGCGGCACAACTTCCCGGACTACGGACTCCTGCCGGAGAGCTGGCAGACCTACTTCCCCAACGATCCCGAATTCTGCCTCTGCGCCAAGATGGAGGTGGGGATGGGGGACACGATCGAGGTCGGGGACCGGAAGGGCGAGCGCCGGATGATGAAGCCCTCCGAGATGGGAGAGGAGCCGGCGCGGCACCTCCTCGCCATCATTCGCGCCCAGGCATCGACCGAATTCGGCTCCATCCAGCAGCACGAGGGCACGCTGGCGCGGGCTCAGGAGGACGAGGACCGTTTCTGGGTGCTCCGCGTGATGGCGGAGGAGCTCCGGCACGGCTACCAGATGTTCCACCTGCTCGTCTCGCAGGACTGGAGCGGAGTCTCGGGGCAGAAGGCCGAGGAGATGGTCGAGGAGATCCTCTCGATGCAGACGGGATCGCACGTCCTCGACGCCTTCAATCTCGAGTACGACTCCTTCGTGGACAACGTGGTCTTTGCCGCGGTGATCGACCGCGTGGGCAAGTACCAGCTCTCCATGCAGAAGGTGTGCGCGTACAAGCCTTTCGCGCAGTCGATGCCGCCCATGCTCCGCGAGGAGGCGTTCCACCTCGCGGCGGGCGTGATCCCGCTCCGCCGCTGGGTCCAGCGCTCGGCCGAGGGGAACGAGCTGATCTCGACGCGCGCCATCCAGCGCTCGTTCAACAAGTGGCTCCCCCGCGGGCTCGAGATGTTCGGGCACGAGAAAGGGGGCGATTCAAACATCCGGTTCGGCTTCAAGAACATGAAGAACGCCGAGGCCCAGTCGCTCTACTACGAGGAATGCCGCAAGATGATCGCGGACCTGAATCAGCGCTATCTCCGCGCGCGGCTTCCGAAGCTCTCGCCGGACGAGGCCGAGCGGCTCGCGGAGCGGCTCATGGCCGACGGCGGGCGGCACGAGGGCATCGATCACGAGGACCTGATCCGGATCCCGCATCCGTCGTACTTCCGACGCAAGGGGGAGCCTGCCTTCACGATGGTGGGCACGCGGGGCGAGCCCTACACCGATGTGGACTCGTACCTTCGGCACCTGAAGCAGAGCCTGCCCGAGCCCTACCTCCACAGTCGTGACATGAAGGGCTACCTGGACACGCTTCGCGACGTGGTCGCCGGACGCGTCACAGTGGACCAGGCGATCCGGAAGATGCCGAAGCTCAAGAGGGTCGGCGGCATGTGCCCGTGCTCGCGCTCCGTCCGCTGGGTGATGGAGGAAGGCACGGCCGCGTAGCGCCG
>JAEHDN010000317.1 GCA_016880395.1 Candidatus Eiseniibacteriota bacterium | reverse complement strand
CCATCTATCCCTGGAAGGATTCGCCGGCGCACATCGACGAGGTCGTGGAGCACGCGCGGCGCTTCCTCAAGGCGCACGAGCCCGTCACAGCCGGACGTTAAACGAGGGGGTGCAGAAGACGCTTCGTCGCGTCTCCCTATCCTCGCTTCCACTGCCGGACACGAGGGCCGGTGAAAGACGTCTGCCACGTGACGGAGGATGCCATGTCGAAGTCTGCTCCCGTTTCGTCTTCCCGGGTCGAGCAGGCCGTTCTCATCGTCTTCGCGGACCTCACCCGCTTCATGGTGAACTCGCGGCGCACGCCGGATGCCGCGCTGGCCGAGCTGCTCGAGGGGTACTACCGGCACGCCGATGGCCTCGTCTCGGCCGCCGGTGGGCGCGTCGTCAAGTTCATGGGCGACGCGTTCCTTGCCGTCTGGCCCGGGGCGCGCGCGGGTGACGGGGTCGGGGCCCTGCCCGTCCTCAAGCGCGATATCGACGCGTGGTGGGCGGCAAAGGGCTGGGACTCGCGCGTGGTCGTGAAGGCGCATTTCGGCCGCGCGGTGATCGGCCCGTTCGGTACGGACGCGCGCTTCGACGTGATCGGGAACGAGGTGAATGTCGCGGCGACGCTTCCGGCGCGGACGGTGTCGCTGTCCGCGGAGGCGTTCCGGTGCCTCGAGCACGGCAAGCGCCGAGCGTTCCGGAAGCACGCCGCGCCGGTGGTCTACATCCCGGCGGACGATCCGCGGGCTTGACCGCCATGATTCCGTAAACACCAACGAATACGAAGGGTTGGCGATCACGTCGCCGGCCCGCTCGTGTGATCCGCAACCCGACCATAGTGGACCTTGGTCCACTACCCGGCCGCATGGCGCCTCTCTACACTCGGAGCTACCAATATTTCAAGAAGTGCCAGGAGGCCCTTATGCCATCACTGCAGACGACGTGGCTCAAGCCGGGGATCTGGGGTGCGGTCATCGGCAGCATCCTCACGATGATCGTGGGGTTCAGCTGGGGCGGGTGGACGACGAGCAGCACCGCGCGCCAGCAGGCGATGATCCAGTCCGACAACGCGGTCACCACGGCGCTGGTGCCGATCTGTCTCGCCGGGAAGAAGGCGGACGTGGCCTACGCCAAGAAGCTCGCCCAGCTCACCGCCATCACGTCCTCGTACGAGCAGACGGAGTTCGTGATGAAGACCGGATGGGCGACGTTCCCGGGGCAGGCGGATCCGAATCGGGCCGTGGCCGAGGCCTGCGCCAGCGCGCTCCTCAAGACCGCGGAAGCCAAGTAGCGACCGAAGACCGATCCGATGAAGGTGTGGCGCGAGACGGCAGAGGGCGCTGCGGTCGCGGACAAGGTCTATCCGGTGACCCCCTCGTCCATCACGGTGAAGACCGGGATGATCACGGGGGAGGTCATCGAGCTGAAGGTTACCGAGCGCGTCGAGAAGGGCACGGAGCGCGTGGTCTCGCCGGCGCGGCTCACCGGGAAGCTGAGGCTCGAGAATACCTCCGCGAATCGGACGGTTCGCCTGGTCGAGGGCAAGCTCCTGTTCATGGATGCGCACGGCCAGCGCATCAAGCTCGACGGGGCCCACACCGATCCGATCGTCAAGTTCACCACGTACGGTAACGAGCGGCTCCACCCCGGGCAGGACACGTCCCAGACCCTCGACGTGGAGTTTCCCGTCGAGGCGCTGAAGGCGAACCGGCTCAAGGAGATCCGGCTGGAGCTCGCCTACGTCTCGTCCCCATTCCGGGAGGAGACCGTCAACTTCGTCGTCTCGATCGGCGTGGGCAAGTAGTGGCGGAGGAGAGTGTCTTCGCGCAGCGGTTCCGGAACCGCGAGGGGCCGTACCACCTCTACGACTCGGCGGACCATCCCGTGATCCGGGTCGAAACCGGCGCCCACGTCCTGGGCGCCCTGCTCGACGGTCGGACACGGCTGGTCTTCCTGGACGATCCGGGATGCGCGGAGGGCTCGGTGCTCCGGATGACGTATCCGACCGGGGAGTGGTCGCCCGAGCCGGTGGAGCCGACGGCCTGCGCCTGCGGCGACGTCCGATGCAAGGGACGGCTGGTGATCACGCTGCACGATTCGCACGCGGGGCCCGACTGGATGCTGACGTTCAGGGGTTGAGCGTGAAAGAAGCGAGTGACTCGACCCTGGCGTGCACGATGGATGATCTGGCTAGATCCGGATTCGTCGAGCACTTCGGAGTGCGGGGCGATGAGCTGCGGTCATTCGACAGCGGCCAGCGGTTCAGCGCTCACCAGGTGGTGGTCCGAGAGTACCATCGCTTCGAGGGCGTCTCGGATCCGGACGATATGGCGATCGTCTACGCGATCGAAGGTGAAGGCGGCGTTCGCGGAACCTTGGTCGATGCCTTCGGCGCCTACTCGGACCCGACGGTGAGCGCCTTCCTCGCGGGTGTGCCGATCCGCGGAGCCCGACGGTTCAACGGGGGGTCGGGGCGGCCGTGGGTGTTCGACACGCGCGGGGAGATGGAGCCGCGCGGCACGGTCCGCGCGCCCGCCCGCTTCGGGCACTACCACCATGGCTATCCCGTCCCGGTCGCGCCGTGGCACGACGAAGGCGGCGAGAGCGGCGGGGTCACGTAGTCGCGGTCCTCGTAGAGCCGATCCGGTGAGCGCAGGGCGGGCACGGCGCTCCCCCAGATCCGGACCGGGCCTTTGCGTCCGAGGACGAAGGTCCACTATCGCCGCCCTTGCCGTCCTGCGACGATGACCTGGAGAAGCCATGCACGCGCCCACCCGGATGATCACGATCGTAGACGACGACGCTTCCGTGGCCCGGGCGCTGCAGCGGTTGGTCCGATCGGCGGGGTACCTCGTCGAGACGTTCGCGTCGGCGCGCGAGTTCCTCGGCTCGATGCCGTCCACCCGCATCGCGTGCCTGGTGCTGGACATCTATCTGGACGGGATGAACGGCTTCGAGCTCCAGGAGCAGATGGCGGCGGATCGGCTCGCGATCCCGATCATCTTCATGACCGCGCACGACGACGCCACGACCCGCGAGCGCATCCGGCGGGCCGGCACCGCCGGGTACCTGGTGAAGCCGTTCGATGGCCGCGTCCTGCTGGATGCCCTCCTCCGGGTGGCGGGGCCTGCGGTGGCGGGGACATGACCGATGAACATCAGGCGCCTCGTATGGCTCGCGATCTTCCTGCTGCTGGCCGTCCTCCCTTCGGTCCGTGTGCGCCTCGGCACTCGATCGGTGGTACCCGTGGCGGCGGCGGCGCAGGAGCTCTCGACCGTCTACTTCGCGGCGGGGATCACCCAGATCCGGCCGCGTGACAAGAGCGTCCTCGATGCGCACGCGGTGTGGCAGCGGGACGGGCGGAAGCGCGTCCTCGTCATCGAAGGGCATACCGACGGGGCCGGGGAGAGCGAGTTCAGCCGGGAGATCGGTGAGCAGCGGGCACGGTCCGCCAAGGCCTACCTGGTGACCAAGGGAGTGATCGCGGATCACATCAGGACCGCGTCTCGCGGTGGGGGGCGGCCTGCGTGCAAGGACAAGACCCCGGCCTGTCGGGCCCTCAACCGTCGCGCGACTGTTTCGCGCGAAGCGGGGTCGTAGGCTCTTCGGGCGGCCGGCCGGGCAAGATCCAGCTCGCGGCGTCCGCAACCAACGAATCCAATGGGTTAGCGATCCATCGCCAACCCGGTTCGTGTTCCGGGCCCCCCGTTCGCTCTCCTCGGCGGTCGAGCGGATCAAAGTGCCACCGCTGATCCCGGGCCGGTCATGTAGAGTGGGGGCAACCAGAAGGGAGT
>JAEHDN010000316.1 GCA_016880395.1 Candidatus Eiseniibacteriota bacterium | reverse complement strand
GTCGGAGCTCGCCTACCTCACGCGCTTCTCGATCGCGGAGGATCTCCGGGTCTTCCTGCGCGCCACGGACCGGGGGGCGCGGCGGTGAGAGGTGCATGGGCCATGGCGCTCGGCGCGCTCCTCGCTTCGGCATCCGGCGCGCGAGGTGCCACCCCGATCTACATCACGAATCACGTCCACTCGGACCAGATCGGCGGGCTGACCATCTGGCAGGGGAAGATCGTGGCGGCCACGCTCGGCGGGCTCGTGTCCGTGGACCCGGCCACGCGGGAGCGGACGAAGCTCCTGAGCGCGCCCGGGGGGCTCCCCTCGAACCGGCTCCTCGCCCTGGGCGTGGGCCCGAGCGGGACGCTCTGGGCGGGCACCGCCGACCGGGGCGTGGCGCGCCTCGTACCGGGAGGCGGCTTCCGACGCACCCTCACGTCCTTCGACGGCCTCCCGTCCGATCGCGTGCAGACGATCTACGTGCACGGAGACAGCGTATGGGTCGGGACGAGCGGCGGCGCGGCGCTCTTCACCGAGACCTCGAGCGGCCAGGTGACCCTCCGCCGCTCCGACTCGCAGGCGAGCACCGCGGGCGGGCTCGTGTCCGACGACGTGCTCGCCTTCCAGCAGGTGGGGGACACGCTCTGGGTCGCCACGTCGGCCGGGCTCTCCACGTTCTCGAGCGGCGTGTGGCGGAGCCGCGCCTCGACGCTCGGCGTCCAGGTGCGGAGTCTCGCGCTTCACGAGGACACGCTCTGGGCCGCGACGTCGGCCGGGCCGCGACGCTACGCGGCCGGCGCGTTCACGGTCGTGGCGGCGGGACATGTCGGGTCGAGCCTCGCCGTCGTCTCGGACGGAGCGAGGCTTCTCTCGGGGAGCGGCGTCCAGGGCGCGTTCCGCTACACGGGCGGCGGCTGGGCCGCGCTCGGGGCCGCGCCGTCCGGATTTCGCCCCTCGTCGTTCGTGGTCGCGCCGGACGGGAGCCTCTGGGCGGGCACCGACCAGGGTCTCGCGCGCTACGACGCCGGGAATGACGCCTGGACGTTCTACCCGACCGAGGGGCCGGCCCTGAACAGCGTCGAGCGCGCCATCGTCGCGACGGGGAGCGCCTGGTTCGCGACCGGCAACAATGTTCCACCGGGAGGAAACCTCGGAAACGTCCTGCGCTACGACGGAACGTCCTGGTCCCTGTTGACCGGCTCCACCACCGGAGGCGCCCTCCAGGGCACGAGCGTATTCGGGCTCGGCTCCGATCCCCTCGGCGCGGTCTGGATGGGGCACTGCTGCAGCAACGGGGATCCGCTGCCGCGGACGGACCGCTACGACCCGGCGGCGAACGCGTGGACCACGCCTGGCGCGACCAACCTGTTCGTCTTCGCGCGCGGCCCCGACGGGCTCATGTACGGCGGCAGCGTGGAGCTGGGGAGCGGTGTCTACGTGTTCGATCCTGCCGGGCCCGCGCTCGTCGACTCGCTCACGCCGCTCAACACGCAGGGGGCGATCGGCACCGGGCTCGCGAGCAACAACCTGCGCGGGATCGCGTTCGACGCCGCGGGACGAGGATGGTTCGCGCACGCCGCGGCCGGCCTCGACATCTGGGACGCGCGCGGCACCCTCGCCAACCATCTCGACGACGTCTGGAATCACCTCGGCACCGGATTTCCGAGCGTGCAGACCACGGCGGTGGAGACCGACGGGGCCGCCTCGGGCTGGGTCGGAACGGCGGCGGGCGTCGTGCGCATCCGGAACGACGTGGTGGATCCCGCCACCACGACCGCGGTGAATGCGTCGCTCGCGTCGACGGCCGTGCGCGATCTGGAGCTCGACTCCGAGGGGAACCTGTGGATCGCGACCTCCTCGGGGCTGGCGCGCGTGGGGGCGTCCTCCACCTTCGTCGAGCGCTGGACGACTGCTGAAGGGCTCGCGGGCGACGATGTGCGCGCACTCGCCTGGGACGCGTCCAGCCGGACGCTCTGGGTTGGCACGACCTCGGGCATCTCGGAGGTGGTGACCCCGAAAGCGGGCAGTACGGCGTTCACGGCGCAGAGCTTCGTCTATCCGAGCCCGCTCGGCCCCGAAACGACCTCGCTCCGGATCGGAGGGATCACGGGCGCCGTGACGGGCGAGATCCGCGACGTGACCGGCGCGATCGTGCGACGCTTCGAGTGCGATCCCGCGCACGACGTCGCGTGGGACCTCCTCCTCGCCGACGGCTCGCGCGCCCGCTCGGGCGTCTTCATCGTCG
>JAEHDN010000315.1 GCA_016880395.1 Candidatus Eiseniibacteriota bacterium | reverse complement strand
TCTCCTCGTTCGCGGCCTGGAGCTCCTCGTTCGCGTCCTGCAGGTCCTTGTTGATCTCGGTCAGGCTCTGGTTCGCGGCGCCGAGCTCGTCCGCGAGCTGGCTGTGCTCGGACTGCACGGCGTCGAGCCGACGCTGGTTCTGGACCAGCTCGGTCGCGTTCTCGATGCACACCAGGGCGGCCTCGGCACCGATCCCCTCGAACGGGACGATCTGGATCGTGAGGACGCGCGCCTCCCCGAGCGTACTCCCCATCTCGAGGTTCGGAAGCACGGTCACAGTTCGCTCGCGGAACGTGCGGTCGATCGCGCTCCGCACCTCGCGGTAGGGAAGACCGCGGGCGGTGTGGAGGAAATCATGATCCGTCGCGGCTTCACGAACGCCCAGGAGCCGTCGGGCCGCCGGGTTCATGCTGAGGATCTTGTAGGACCGATCGATGACGCAAATACCGACCGGCAGGGAGCGGAGGAACAGCTCGTTCACCCGCCGCACCTCGACCTCGTCGCCAAGCGATGCCTCGCGGCGCCCCCGCACGGCCTCTCCGGCCTGCTCGCCGTCGACAAGGGCAGGATCGGCGGCCCGGATCCCGTTCGGGGCGCGGATCGGCACCTGGAGCGGGCCGGACATGCAGCGATAGATCTTCCACTTCTTGTTGATCAGCTCGTAGGTGGATTTCGTAGGCCGCGCCGTCTCGGCCTTGCCGAGGAAGAGATAGCCCCGGGTCTGGTGGAGCGAATAGGCGAACAGATCGAGCATCGACTGCTGGAGCTCGGGCTTGAAGTAGATGAGCAGGTTGCGGCATGAGATGAGATCGATCCTGGGGAACGGAGCGCCCCGCGTCAGGTCCTGCTGGCCGAAGATGATCATCTGGCGCAGGCTCTTCGTGACACGAAGTCCGAGGTCGGATGGCTCGAAGAAGCGTGCCTTGTGCTCTGCGGGGAGCGGCCTTAGGACCGAGGGCGGATAGGCGCCGCGGCGGGCGTAGTTGACCGCCTCGTCGTCGACGTCGGTGGCGAAGATCCGGACGCTCCACTCCGGGAGCTCGCGATTCAGCGTGGATGCGACGAGGATGGCGAGGGAGTAGGCCTCCTCTCCGGTGGCGCATCCGGCGGACCAGAACCGGAGCACGCGGCCCCGCTCCCGTCCCTGCTCGATCAGCTTCGGCATGATCTCCGCCTCGAGGTAGGCGAAGGCCTCGGTGTCGCGGAAGAAGTCCGTGACCTTGATGAGCAGGGACTGGACCAGCGCGCCCACTTCCTGAGGGTGCGCCTCCAGATGATCCCGGTACTCCTCGAGGCTGTGAAGGTGGTTCAAGGCCATGCGGCGGCTGATCCGTCGGAGGATCGTCTTCGGCTTGTACTGACGGAAGTCGATGTTCGCCTGGCGGGTCACCATGGCCAGCACCTGATCGATCGCTCCGCGATCCACGGTCTCGATGCGCTTCTCGATCCCCGCGCCCCGCAGGATGTCGTCGAGGAGCGGAGCGATCTGCTCGAGATCGGCGACGTGATCCACAGCCGTGGGGGGCAAGGCTGCCGGCATCGACGGGTGGGCCGCGGTCCTCGGGTTCTGGATCACGACGCATCCGCCAGCCTCCTTGACCTCGACCGCTCCCTCGGCGCCATCGGTGCCCGAGCCGGTCAGGATGACCGCGATCAGCCGGTCGCCGTACGACCGCGCCGCCGTGGACAGAAGGAGGTCCACGGAGGGGCGAGGGCGCTCCCCGTGGTCCGCCTCGAGCCCGACGGAGCCGTCGCGGATCACGACGTGCCGGTTGGACGGAACGACG
>JAEHDN010000314.1 GCA_016880395.1 Candidatus Eiseniibacteriota bacterium | reverse complement strand
TGGTCGGCAGGAACGCGAAGTGGAGCGAGGCGGGCAGGAGGCTGAAGAGCGACTCGGAGCACGCGGCGAGCGAGATCGCCACCGTGAGCACGTAGTCCACGAGGAGCGCGCTTCCGGAGACGAGCCCAGCGCCCGGGCCGAGGAGCTTGGTCGCGACCACGTAGCCGCCGCCGCCCGCGGGGAATCGCTCGATGATGCGCATGTAGCTGCCGGCGATGATGAAGACCGTGATCGCCGTGAGCACCGCGAGCGGGATCGCGAGGAACGTGTTGCCGTGAAGCGCGAGGAACGCGGCCTCGGGACCGTACGAGCTCGACGAGAGCCCGTCCGCGCCGAGACCGACCCAGGCCAGGAACGCCGCGAGCGAGATCTTGTGGAAGAGATGGGGATCCGTGAGCCGCCGGGCGGGGCCGACCACCAACTCGAACGCGCGGCGGACCCCCCGGATCCAACCTGGCTCCAGATGCTCGGGCGGGGGAGCGTCCGGGGGGAGCTCCGGAATCTCTCGCGGGGCGGGCTCTTCCTGCGTGGGCGAGGCCATTCGAGGGGGGGACTATACGCCCCCCCACATCCCTCCGCAAATGGGCCGCCCCGGCGGAGGACCCGCCGGGGCGGCTCGCATCAAAACGACCTCAAACGGTCGTCACGTTGGCGGCTTGCTTGCCCTTCGGGCCCTCGACGATCTCGAACTCGACCGCCTGACCCTCGGCCAGGGTCTTGAAACCGTCTCCCTGGATCGCGGAGTAATGGACGAACACGTCCTCTCCGCCGGCCTGCTGGATGAAGCCGAATCCCTTGGCCTCATTGAACCACTTCACCGTTCCGCGCTTACGCATGGCACGAATCACCTCCCCTCGTGAGCGTGCTGACGATTCTTCCCTTCCACGCCTTGCTTCCGGGCCATGCGGATCCGTGCGACACCTTCGGCCAGGCCGAGGCCTCGCGGGCGCGCCCGGGGTCTCTTGGTTGATCGATTCGATCGAGAGCTGTTGGGAGGTGCTTCAGCGTTCTGACACCGAGTCGTGCTTTGAACCTTGCCGCGTGCCAGCGCTGAGCTTCTGACGGCGATTGCGAGGCAACACCATTGCAGGTTTCCAAAGCCTTTCTAAAGCATGGCCGGCATTCCTCACCGACCCGAACATGCGCCCACGGTAGCCAGGGGGTGCCTGGGTGTCAAAGGGAAAGTTGGGCCCGCCTTGACCGCGGCTCGCGGCCGCCGTACCGTCGCGGCGGCTCCCAACCGCTTGCGCCAACGGAGGTCCGATGACCGCTTCGATTCGCTTCGTTGCCCTCGGCATGGGTCTGGGCGTCCTCCTCGCGGGTGGAGCGCGCGGCGCCGAGACCGGCCGCGCCTCCGACACCGGGCCGGCGGGCTCGGTGTCGGGCCGCGGAGCGCCGGAGATCGTGATCTACAACGACGACCGGGCCCTCGTGCGCCAGCCGGTCACGCTGGACGTGCCCGGGGGCGTGTCGCGCGTGGAGCTGAGCGGCCTTCCACCGCGAATCGACTCGACCTCCGTGCGGCTCGACGCTCCCGGCCTCCGGGTGCGCCGGCAGTCCTACCAGTTCGATGTGTGGGACGCGGATCTCGTCTTTCATCGTTTCCTCGGCGACTCGATTGCGTATCGCTACGGCGGGCGCCGCTTCCGAGGGCTCCTCGCCGGTATCGACGGGGACGATCTCTTCATCCTGAGGGCCGACTCGGCCGACGTGCTCACGATGATGAAGCGCCAGCAGCTCGCGGAGGTCGAGTTCCCACGGGCGCGCCGGCTGCGGACGACGCCGACGCTCGAGTGGGACCTGGACGCGCCCAAGGCAGGGAGCCGTCCGGCGACGCTCAGCTATCTCACGGCGGGCCTCGAGTGGACGGCGGAGTACGCGGCGGTGCTGGACCGGGACGAGCACGGCCTGGATCTGACGGGGTGGGCGGTCATCGCGAACCGTTCCGGGAGCGCGTTCCGGAACGCGAAGGCGACCCTGATCGCGGGCGAAGTGCATCGCGAGGGACAGCTCCCGGATCGTGGTGAGGCGGCGGAAGGCGCCCCCGGCGCGACACAGGCGCCCGCGCCCGAGGTGTTCGCGTATCGCAGCTACTCGCTCGACCGCGCGCTCACGCTCGAGAATCTGGAGACCGCCGAGGTCCCCATCGTCGGGCCGGCGCGGATCACGGCGAAGCGGGCGTACCGCTACGACGGGGCCCGGGACGGCTCGAAGGTCCGCGCCCAGATCGAGTTCGCGAACGACAAGGCCTCCGGCCTCGGCGTTCCTCTTCCGGAGGGGCGCGTCCGGATCTACGCCCCGGGCGAGTCGGGCGGGGGTCAGGTGCTCGTCGGCGAGGACCGGATCCAGCACACAGCGGCGGGGGAGAAGGTGAAGCTCCTGAGCGGAGTGGCGTTCGATCTGGTCGGCGAGCGCGAACGCGTCCGGCACAGCCGCGTCTCACGGAACGTGACCGAGGACGCGTACCGGATCCGCGTACGGAACCATGGCGCCCGCGCTGCCGCGGTGACCGTGGAAGAGACGCTCTACGGCAACTGGGAGATCACACAGAAGTCGGCCGAGTTC
>JAEHDN010000313.1 GCA_016880395.1 Candidatus Eiseniibacteriota bacterium | reverse complement strand
TTCGCCCCGGACCTGAAGCGGGACGTCATGTCGCATTTCTGATCAACGTGATCGGTCGCCCGTCGAGCTTCGTCTATGTGCCTGATTTTAGAAGTCTCCAGTGGATTTCCGCACTCCGGCCTCCTTCGACCCTGATCAGGTCCCGGCCATCCCACGTCGTCACGCAAGAGCTGCGGGCGCGCAAAATGTGCAAGCGAACCGTGCAGTTAGGGATCGGGTTGCCCTTGGTATTGGCCTTGCTCCTTCACGGGTTCGTGGACCAAACCCACGAATGTGTCGCGCGCCCGGCGGTGCCGAGCACGCGGACCACGCCGGGACGGGCGCCCGCCCCGGCGGTCCGCTCGGCCTACGACGGCATCATCGGCGAATCGCCGCAGATGGCCGAGATCTTTGCGCGCATCGACAAAGTGGCGGTCGGCGACGTGAACGTTTGTATCCACGGCGAGAGCGGCACCGGCAAGGAGCTGATCGCACGCGCGATCCACTACGCGAGTCCTCGCCGCGATCGTCCCCTGATCACGCTCGACTGCACGACGATTCCGGAAGGCCTGATGGAGAGTCACCTCTTCGGTCACGTGAAGGGGGCCTTCACCGGCGCGACGGAACATCGCGAGGGCGTCTTCGCGCTCGCCCACACCGGGTCGCTGTTCATCGACGAGCTGGGCGAGCTGAGCCTAAGGCTGCAGGCCAAGCTCCTTCGCGTCATTCAGACGCGCGAGTTCTCCAAGGTGGGTGGGACGAAGCCCATCCGGACGGACATCAGGCTCATCACCGCGACCAACAAGGACCTCAAGGCCGCCGTCGCGCAGGGTACGTTCCGGGAGGACCTCTACTACCGGGTCGCGGTCTTCATGATCAAGGTGCCCGCGCTCCGCGAGCGGCCGGAGGATATACCACACCTGGTCGATCACTTCTTGCGGCGGTTCGCTGGGCTCTACGGAAAACACATCACCAAGGTCACGCCCGCCACCCTCGAACGCATGCTCACGCAGCCGTGGCCCGGGAACATCCGGCAGCTCGAGAACTTTCTCGAGCAGGCCGTCGTCCTCGCCGAGGGCGACACGCTGTCCGACCGAGACCTCTTCGCCGGAGATTTCTCGAGCGTGGCCGGGCCCGCCCTGTCGGGACTGTTCGAGGCGGGGCTGCCGCTCAGCGAGGTCGAGCGCCGCCACATCCTCCGAACTCTCCACAAGGCCCACGGCAACCGCACAGAGGCAGCCCGGCTGCTCCAGATCAGCGTCCGCTGCCTGCAGTACAAGCTGAAGGCCTACGGCCGGGACGTCGACGCCGCGGCCGGATCCGACCTCGGTCTCGTTCCGAGTCAGCAATCTTTGCGGGGTTAGTGCGCAAGTTCTTGGAGGACCTCACCGGGGGCGTGACCCTCTCCGGTCGCCAAAGCATCGAGAGTGCGGGCAGTTAGGACGTTGGCCCCGTTCGTGCTCCGTCAGCACGTCGCAATGACGCCAGCTCCCGAGTCCGGCCACAGCAGGATGACGACGCTTCGCGACCTTCTCGCGAGCGATCCGGTGTGCCGCGAGATCGTGCAATACCTGATGCGCAACAACGAGGCCTCCGACACCCCGCGCGGTATCGCCGAGTGGTGGATCAGGCGGGACGTGGCGTCCACGCAGGAAGCGCTGATGAAGCTCCAGACATGCGGCGTCGTGCAGTCGTACCTGGTGCGGGACAACACGTGCGTGTACGCGTAC
>JAEHDN010000312.1 GCA_016880395.1 Candidatus Eiseniibacteriota bacterium | reverse complement strand
GCTCCGACCGACCAGCCTTCCGCCTGCCGCACCGACCCCGCCATCCCTACCCAGTTCCCCGCAGCACCACGATCGTCAGATCGTCGTCCTGCTCCCCGTCCCGGAACTCCCGGACCGCGTCCCAGATCCCGCGCACCACGAGAGCGGCCGGCTCCGCCTTCTTCCGGCGGATCACCTCGAGGAGCCGCTCCTCGCCGAAGAACTCCTGGGAGGCGTTCATGGCCTCGGTGACCCCGTCCGTGTAGAGGACGAGCACGTCCCCCGCGGGGATCTCGACCGAGCGCTCCTTGAACGAGGCCGTCTGGAGCGTCCCGAGGAGGGGTCCCGTGGCATCCAGGGACTCGAACCGGTCGGTCGCGGCGCGATAGAGGAAGCCCGGATTGTGTCCCGCGTTCACGTACGTGAACCGCCGCGCCCCGATGTCGAGCACCCCGTAGAGCGCTGTCACGAACCGGTCGGCCTCGACGCTCTCCCAGAGGAGCCGGTTCACTTTCCCCATGATGGTCCGGATCGCGTAGTTGTTCCGGATCTCCGCGATCAGGGACGCCCGGAAGGAGGCCATGATGAGCGCGGCCGCGATCCCCTTTCCGGAGACGTCCCCCACCACCACGCCGAGCTGCTGATCGGCGATCCGGATGAAGTCGTAGTAGTCGCCCCCCACCAGCTCCGAGGAGTAGTTGGCGCCGGCGATGTCGAAGTGGGGCAGCTCGGGATTGCGCTCCGGGAGGAACGTGCGCTGGATCCGCTGCCCGATCGTGACCTCCTCCTCGAGCCGCCGCTTCTCCAGCACCTCCTCGTGGAGCCGCGCCCGCTCGATGGCGACCGCGGCCTGGGACGCGAACGCGATGAGGAGCTCCATGTCCTCGGGCTGGTATGCCTCCGGCTCGTCCGATTCGAGGTTGAAGGCGCCGATGACCTCGCTCCCGATCCGGATCGGCGCGACCATCTCGCTCCGCGTCTCGTCCCGCGCGTTCACGTAGCGGGGATCGGTGGTGACGTCGGACACGATGACGCCCTGTCCCGTCTTGACGCACCAGCCGATGAGACCCTTCCCGACCTTGAGCTTCACGGCGTCTTCCCGGTCGGACTCGTAGCCTCGGAGCGTCTGCCGATGGATCCACTGCGTCTTCTTGTCGACGAGGTAGATCCCGGCCGCGTCGTAGCGCACGACCTGGAAGACGAGGTCGAGGATCTGCTCGAGGAGCCGGTTCATCTCGAGGCTCCCGGAGATCTGCGTCGTCAGCTCGAGGAGGAGCTGGTTCTGGACCTTCTCGCGCATCGCCTCGGCGTAGAGCCGCGCGTTGCGGAGCGCGATCGACAGCTGCACCCCCAGCTCACCGAAGAATTCCACCTCGTCCGCCGGCGGGGCCTCGCGATCCGCCTTCATCAGCACCGCCACGCCGAGCGGCTCCGCGCCACGGCGCATGGGGATCGTGAGCACGCCGCCGAGGAGAGTCCGCGGCCGGCCACCCCACTCCTCGGCGATGTAGAGCGACTCCCCGACGCCGGGATGGAACGAGGGTGCTTCCTCGGCGCAAGCCTGACCCGCCAGCCCCTGCCCCACCTGAAGACGGGGACGCCGGCCCACGACCGGCGTGTTGCCGAGCGCCCACGGATACAGGACCTCGGTCCGCGGATCGAGGACCCAGAGGTTCAGCTCGGAGAAGGATCCGGTGCTGAGCAGGAGGTCGCGCGCGCGGCGTACGAGGGCATCGCGCTTGAGAAGGGCCAGCTCTCGGGATGCGCGCACGAGAAATCGGAGGCGCTCGACCTCCGTGCGCACGGGCGAGGGCAGGGTTGCCTCGCCGCTCATCGCCTCCGCCGGCTCCGGGCCGGCGCGGTGCCGCGGGATTCCTTCAGCTCCTCGAGGTATGCGCGGAGCTCGCGCGGGCCGAGGTGATCGGCGCGCCAGAGCGCCCGGAAGACCCGCTCGCCCACGGCGGCGTAACGCGGCGCCCCAGCGAGGGTGCGCGCGAACACGCGCCGCCGCTCGGAGCGGGACATGGCCGGAAGCCCTCGACGGTTGAGACGGCCGTCGATCCAGACGTTCCAGAGCTCGTTCAGCGCCTCACGGTCGGACTCGGGGTGTCCGGAGAGGTCGACGCCGGACTCGTGGTCGTCCTTCAGATGACACAGCTCGTGCAGGCAGGCCTCCGCAAAGCTTCGCGTCGAGAACTGGCGGATCTCGAGCGGCGGCGTTCCCGAGCGGCGCGCCCAGGTGCGCGACCACGTCCTCCGACGCGCGGGAGTCACGAAGTTGCCGAGCGCGAACCAGAGGCGCGCGGCCCGGTGGTCGTGCGTGTTCCACTCGATGTACGCGTGATCATCGCGGTTGTGCGCGTCGATGGAGACGTGCAGCTCGCGGATCACGTCGGCGAGACCCAGCTCGCGCACCGCATCGCGGAGCACCACCTCGGCCGGAGCCTTGAGGACGAAGTCGGGGGGATTCCAGCGGACGCGCAGCAGGGTCTCCCCGCCGTCGCCCGAGGCTCTCGCTCGCGGCATCACTCGGCCAGATGGATGACCGCGTAGTGGAGCGCGGCGAGCCCCACCAGGATCGCGATCGGATGGATGCCGAAGATGCCGGTCCTGGGCTTGGGTGGCGGCACCGGCGGGCCCTGGGGCGCGTGCGGCTGGGTGGTCACCGTGCCCTGGGGACCGACCGGAAGCACCTGGCCCGGCGTCGTCGGGAAGAGCGTATCGGGCACCGCGGTCTGCGCGGGCGCCCGGAGCGCCGCGTTCGTGGAGTCCGGCGTGGTGGACAGCGAGTGAAGCGTATCGGGAGGCGCGGTGCGAAGCGTGTCCGGCACCGAGATGGCCTGGATCGTGGGCGCGGTGGTGGTCGTGTCCGGAGGCGTCGATGGCTGCGCCTGCGGCGCAGTGGTCGTCGTGTCCGGCGCCACCTGCTGCTGCTCCGCAGCCGCCGGCGGAGATGTATTCAGCGTGTCCACGGGATTCACGTCCTCCTCCCCCCCATCACTCCCGGTGTCGGTTGGCAGCTGCGCGATCCAGTCCGGCTCGGCGGAGCGCCCGCTCGCCGCCGGCGATGGCTCGCCCGCGGACATCGGGCCAGCGCCACAGAGCACCGAGGCGAGCGCTGTCGCGATCACGACGACCGCCGCGCCCCGGCCGTGCGCGAGGAGCGTCCGCAGCCGCGTGCGATGGGTGGATGGGATGAAGAGAGCCATGACCTGTCCTTCCGATCGAGGACCCGCGGCATCGTTTCCACCCCCTGGCCGGATGGCGTGCGGCTCAGCCTGCGCGTTCTCGGGATTTTAGACGACGTGGAGCGCGGGGTGGACGGGAAAGATCAGTGCCCGTTCCGAAGGGCGTCAAAGCGGTCCCGGTCCAGGAGCTGGCCGTCACGGAACCGTAGCGGCGGGCCCATCGGGCCGTAGAACCAGTGCTCCTCGGTGTGCCCGTACGGCATGAGCAGCACCCTCCCCGTGGGATACCCCAGCTCGTCGAAAACGAGCCGCATATCGTCGGGAAGGTGATCCCTCCAGTACTTCATCTTGAGGCTGTGGAGGAGGAGCTTCTCCCGATGGGACACGCCCGGCGACCACCACTCGCGGGTGCGGAGGACCAGGACGGAGTCCGCGTCGACGTAGAGGATCTGCGTGGGACCGACGACGGTGGGAGCCGTCTCGGACCGGGCCGGACGTGGCGCCAGGATGAACCCAAGGGCCGTGATCAGGACGGCGGAAGCGAGCGTCTTGCGGAGCATGGGATACGACCTCGATCGCACTGCGGGACGGGGCCTCGATCGGCCCGGAACACCCCCAGTATACCCGATCGAGGGCCCGAAAACCTTCTAAATCCGGTAGAGGATTCGCCCGCAGTTCTCGCAGGTTTCGATACTTGTGCCGGGCGTGTTTCGACCGGACGAGGAGGTTGGCAGGCTCATCCGGCAGCCCTGGCAGACCCGCCCTTCCACCGGCACCACCAGCCGAGGGATCCGCCGGCTCATCCGCTCGTACGTACGGAGCAGCGGCCCGTCGATGCGGCTCGCGAGCCGCTCCCGGGTCTGCTCCAGGCGCTGCACGTTCTCCCGAGCGAAGCCGAGGCGCCCCTCGTGGATCGCCATCTCGGGGTCGCGCGATTCCCGGATCATGAGGTCGATGTCCTGCAGGGTCACGAGCGCGTCGAGCTGTTCATTCAGCGGCGGCATGGATCAGAATCTCCCGAACGGTATCGAAATCGGACGCCTCCAGCAGACGCTGGCGAGTCCGGGACAGCCGCACCGCGCGCACGACGTCCGCGAGCACCTTGAGGTAGATCGGGTCCGGTTCCACGGGCGGGGCCACCACGGCGAAGAGCAGGTGGACCGGCTTTCCGTCGGTCGCATCGAAGTCGATTCCCTTCGCGGAGCGCGCCACGAGCACCGCCCGCTCGGCGATCAGGGTCGACCGCGCGTGGGGCACCGCGATGCCCTTTCCCACGCCTGTGCTCCCCAGGCCTTCCCGCTCGCGCAAGAGTTCGGCCACGATCTCCGGAGAGCGCGTCAGGCCTGCCGCAGCGAGGGCTGCGGCAAGCTCGTCCAGAACGGATGCCTTCTTCTTGGAGCGAAGCTCCGAAACAAAGAGGGTTGGCCTGAGAAGCGACTCGAGCGACGACGCGTTCCTGGAAGCGGCAAGGCTGGGGGACGTCATGAACCTCCGGGTCCGTGGTTGGATGCTTCCCGACCCTCGACCCCACCTTACAAGACGCAATTCGCTGGTGACAAGTGCCTTATTGCGCATTGTCTGGCCACCCGGCCCTGGGATGTGGCTCGAGAGCCCCCGAGATACCCTGGCTAGTCACCTGCCCCTGCTTGGCTTACGGCGACATGCAATTAGCTCGGGAGTGGCAAAGATCTAGGCACGAGGCTTGCGGACGAATCGCACAGCCAAACGTCACCCCTGGAGCCGTCGATGATCTCTCCCAAGCAGCGTCGTCAGAAGCAGCTCGCCGTCGTGGGCGCCATCGGCCGGGAACACTTCCTGACCGGCGTCCGCATGATGTACGCCTGCCGGTACGGGGACGCCCTCGTCCACTTCCAGGAAGCGGTGATGCTCGAGCCGCATTCGAAGGGATATCTCAGCTATCTCGGCGTGGCGGTGGCGCACGCGGAGCGGAAGTACTCCGACGCGGAGCAGCTCTGCCGCCGGGCCATCGAGGCCGAGTATCACCGGCCGGAGCACTACTACAATCTCGGCGAGGTGCACCTGCTCGCGGGGCGCAAGTCGGACGCGATGAAGTGTTTCAACCAGTCCCTCTCGTGGAACCCCAATTTCGAGGCCGCGCAGGACGCGCTCCGGAAGCTCGGCGTCCGGAAGCCTCCGGTCCTCCCCATGCTGTCGCGGAGCCACCCGGTGAACGTGATCCTCGGAAGGGCGCTCCGCAAGAAGGCCCGCCGGCCTCTCCCCGCCTGAGCATCGCCCGCCGCCCAGCCGCCCGGAGCAACCCCCTCGCTCAGTAGTTCGTCTTCCAGTCGATCAGGCCACGGGACCGCGCGATGTGCTCGCACTGGCGGAACCAGAGCCATCCCACCGCCGCGATCGCCACGGTCGACAGCGCGAGGATTCCCCACAGCTCTCCGTCACTCAGGCGCCGAAGCGTTGTCGAGAACGAGCGCCCCACGATGAGCCGGCGCAGGAGCTCCAGCCAGTAGGTGAACGGGAGCCAGAGCGAGATCCGCTGCGCGAACCGGGGCAGCACCTCGATCGGGAACACCGCGCCGCTCAGCAGGTAGAAGACCCCGCTCAGCCCCTCGTTCAGGTTGATGCTGTGCCGCGCCACGACGAGTGAGATCCCGGCGAGAATGATGCCGAGCCAGGCCACCGACACGAGCCCGAGGAGCACCGCGACCAGGACCAGACCCCACGGTGTGGACGCCGTCCCGATCGACAGATGGAGCACGAAGCGGCCGAACAGGAGGGCCACGACGACGCCGAGCGTCGCGGTGGCCATCTTCGACAGGCCCCGCCCGAAGAGGTATGACCGGAGCGGCATGGGGGCGAGATAGATGTACTTCAGCGTCTCGTAGTCCTCGCGGTCCCGGAACACCGTCCACGAGATCCCGATCAGCACCTCGGTCACGTAGAGGAAGAACGTGTTCCCGAGGAACAGGAAGAGGAAGGTATCCCCCGTCGCGCTCGCCGGCGAGACGATCCGGACCATGAAATAGAGGATGAGGCTCGTCGCGAGCGGCTTCGCGATCGAGAAGACGAGGAACGTGAACGGATCGGCCCAGTTCGCGTCGATCTGCCATCCCAGCCACGCGGACGCGCGGATGACGTCGACCTGCCGTCTCATGGGCTCGACCCCGCGTGCCGGATCATCCGCCCCTCAGGGTCAGCCGACCTTCCCGCTTGCCCAGGTTCTCCATGAGCGCGAGCGAGCGGTGCGCCAGGTAGAGAAAGATCGCGAGAAGCGCGACCTGGAGCGGCGGGATGATCGCGAGCGGCAGGAGGCCGTGCGCGGCCTTGCCGTAGAGGATCTGGCGGATGCCGTCGAGGCCGAGCGTGATCGGGAGGAGGGACGCGAGCCCGGCGGTCACCGCGCCGAGCGCGCGCACCGGGAAGTAGAACCCGGAGAGCAGGTGGATCGGTTCCTGGAAGAGCGTCGCCGTGTACCAGGCCTCCCTCCCCCAGAGGAGGAACAGGCTGCTCAGGATCATGCCGAGGCTGTAGACCGCGGCCAGCGTGAGGAGGAAGAGCCCGAGCGCCGGCAGCGCCCGGTCGAGCGGCAGCGGCACGTGGTAGAGGAGCACGCCCCCGGTGAGGATCACGATGGCGCGGCTCGTCGTCATGACCATGCCCCCGAGCGCCATGCCGAGGAGGATCGACATGCGCGAGACGGGGGCGATCAGGTAGAGCTGGAGCTGACCCTGCTCCTTCTCCCAGAAGAACTGGCTCGCCATGCTCCAGAGGACGTTGTTCCAGTAGGCGATCATGGCGCCCCCGAGAACCACGAACGCCTCGTAGAGCCTGGGCGCGTGGAGGCCGCGGTAGACGAGGATGAACGCGGACATGGCGAGGAACGGGAAGACCGTCTCGCCGATGATCCAGGACTTCTCGCGCCAGGAGGCCACGATCCGCACGCGGGCGCGCGCGCCGACGGCCCCCGCGTTGACGCGCACCTGCTCCCTCCAGTCCTCCGGCAGCCGCACGCCGCTAGCCTCCCTGCCCGTCCGTGGCGTCGTCTTCGAGACCGCGGCCCACGAGGTGCACGAACACGGTCTCCAAGGTTGGCTCCGATTTCGTCAGGTTGAGGACCGGCGCTCCTCGATCGCGGAGCCGGCCCAGCACCTC
>JAEHDN010000311.1 GCA_016880395.1 Candidatus Eiseniibacteriota bacterium | reverse complement strand
TCTCCGAGATCGGCCGCAACACCCAGGGCGTCCGCCTCATCCAGCTCGAGGCGGGCGATCAGCTCATCGACGTGGCTCGCGTCGAGGAGACGGAGGAAGACGGGGAGGCGTAGTTGGACCCGCGGATCCCGACGTCGACCATCCGGCGCCTGTCCGGCTACTACCGCGTCCTGGAGGATCTGGAGACCGAGGGGCATCGCACGATCTCGTCCCAGGGCCTCGCTCACCAGAGCGGGGTGACCTCGGCGCAGGTGCGGAAGGACCTCTCCTACTTCGGCAACTTCGGCAAGCGTGGGCTGGGCTACAACGTCGTCCGGCTCCGCCGCGAGATCCGCCTCATCCTCGGTTTGAACCGGCGCTGGAAGGTCGCGCTCGTCGGGGCCGGGAACATCGGGTCGGCCCTCTACTCCTACAAGGAATTCCGCCGCCAGGGCTTCGACATCGTCGGCGTCTTCGACGTGAGCGACGACCGCGTCGGGGAGCGGTGGCGCGACCTCACGATCCGCCACATCGACGACCTGGAGGCGGAGTCGGTACGCCAGGGCATCGAGATCGGCGTCATCGCGGTGCCGGCCCGCGCGGCGCAGGCGGTCGCGGACCGCCTCGTGGCCGCGGGCATGCGCGGCATCCTGAATTTCGCGCATCGCCGGATCCAGGTGCCGGCGACCGTGGCGCTCCGCACCGTGAACCTCTCGATCGAGCTGGAGAGCCTCGCCTTCTCCATCAAGGGAATCCACCCGAAGCCCGCGACGACGAACGGCAGGCGCCGAAAGTCGGCGTGAACCGCGCCGATCTCGCACTCCTCATCGTCTCCGCCATCTGGGGGACGACCTTCGCGCTGCTCCGCGACTCCCTCCGGTCGATCCATCCCGCCGAGCTGATGGCCGTCCGGTTCTCGATGGCCACCGTCATCCTGCTCGCGGCCTTTCCCCGCCGTGTGTTCCCACTGCGGACCTCGGCGGTCCGCATGGGGAGCTGGATGGGGATCTGGCTCGCGGCCGGGTACCTCACCCAGGTGATCGGTCTCGCCACCATCACGGCGGCGAGGTCGGCCTTCATCACGAGCACGTACATTCTCTTCACGCCCTTCCTCATGATCCCGGTCGCGGGGATCTACCCCAAGGCGGGTGAGCTCCTGGGCGTGGCGCTCGGGTTCATCGGCATCACCCTCTTCTCGGCCGACGCGGGCTTCTCGCTTCGACCGGGAGACCTCTGGACCCTCGGCTGCGCCGCCTCGTTCGGGATCCAGATCGTGATCACGAACGTGGCCGCGAAGCGGGAGGACCCGGTCGCGCTGAGCGTGATCCAGATGACGGCCGGCGCGATCGCGGGATGGGCTCTCGTGCTCGCGCGCGGCGGGTTCCACACGCCCGCAGCCCAGGTGCCCTGGGGAGTCCTCGTCTACCTCTCCGTGGTCGCGACCGCGCTCGTGATCGCGATGCAGACCTGGGCGCTCGGGCACACCACCCCCGTCCGCGCCTCGATGATCTTCGCGACCGAGCCGATCTTCGCGGCGCTCTTCGCGATGGCGTTCTTCGGGGAGGGAATGTCGTGGCGGGAAGTGCTCGGAGGCGCCGTCATCCTGCTCGGCGTGGCGCTGACCATCCTCTGGAAGCCGTGGATCGAGCACTGGGAGGCTCGCCGGCAGCCGGCGTCCCCCTAGCCGAGGCGCGGCGGCAGTCCGGTTCCAGGGCGGCTCCGGCCGATTCAGCGGGCGCCGGCCCGCGCGGCAGTGGAATCAGGGAGTGCGAAGAGGGAGTCGATCGCGGCCGCGACCGCGGGCCCGACCGCCGCGGCGAGCGGAGGCGGCTCGACCTCGAGGACCCGTGTCGGCGGTGTGAAGGGCACGTTCCGGTCCTCGGGCTCCGACCATCCCACCACCGGCCGGTCTGGATGCGGCAGGACGCTGTCGGGGCGCGCGTCCCGCTCGCCCACGCCCACGAACTCCCCGCTCGCGCGGAGCGTTCGCGCGCGGAGATCGTAGATGTGGACCACGACGTGCGCCTCCATGAGCGCGGCGTGGACGGTGCGCGTCTCCCTGGATCCAGGATGGATCGGCCGCTCGCGGTCCGCATACCGGACGTGCGTCGAGCGCACGCGGGCCAGGATCCCGAACCGCGCCATGTCGTGAAGCGAATCGGCCGCGCGCGCGAGCCAGGCGTCCTCGACGCGTCCGTGGAGCTGATAGCCGAGCAGGAGGAACCGTGCGGTGGAATCGTCCACCGCCGCGCGCACCTGCCGCTGGGTGAACCGAGGGATCTCGGGGCGCTTCGCCGCGAGCACGCTGTCGAGCGCGGCCACGAGCGGCGGACGGACCTGGTCCACCTCCCCCACCTGGACCACCCCGAGTACCGCAATCCCTCCGCTGCGCAGATCGTCCTCGGGGATCCGGATCGAGGACGCGGTGGGAGCCTGCGGCGGTGGATGGTGTCCGGCGCAGCCTCCGAGGGCCAGCGCGAGAAGGATCGAGGCGGCGGCTGCCTTCAACGCGACCCTCCACCGGCCTCTGCGCCCGCGCTCCCGGGCAGTGATCGCGCGAACTCCAGGAAGGCAGGCTCCGCCGCGCGCGCGACCGGCGAAGGCTTGCTGTAGACCCCCGCGACGGTCGTATCGGTCGTGCTCTCCACCTCGAGTTCGTCGTCCGGCAGGGTCGGCGGCGCCTCACCCTCGATGTGGGCATCCTCCTTCGATCCCCAGTAATCGCCCGCGAACACGAGCGTCAACGTCTCCACGTCGTAGATGCTGACGCCGACCCTCACGTCGCGGCCGGTCACCTGGACCACCCCGCTCGACGAGGTCCCCGTGGCGTCGACGCGATCCGAATGGCGCACCTTCACGGCTTCGACGCGTGCGAGGAGCGCAAAGCGCGCCATCGCGCGGATCGGATGGGCCGCTCGCGCCAGCCACTCCGGGTCGGCCTTCCCGTGTATCTGGTAGCCGAGGAGCAGGAAGCGCTCCGTCGAGTCGTCCAGGACCGGCGCGACCTTCGACGCAGGAACGATGGGGAGGTCCGGGCGCGTGGCCCCGAGCACGCGCTCGAGCGCCCCGACGAGGGGAGGACGCACCTCCGGCACTTCATTGACCTGGACCACGCCCACGATCGCGAGCCTCCCCGAGCGCAGCGTCTCCGCGGTGAGGCCGGGATCGCTCGCCTTCACATCCGACATGTAGGAGCAGCCGGCCATCCAGGTCGACGCGACGGCGACCGCTGCCGCGACGGCAAGGCTGCTCCGGCGGCCTCGTGGGGCACATGCTGCCCACGCCCACGGCTTGCGGCGTGTCCCCGCTCCGGTCCATAGTACCCCCATGCTCCAGGCGCTCCTGATCGGCGTGCTCGGGTTCGTCGGCACCCTGGCGCGCTACGGCCTCCAGGGCCTCGTGCAGCGCGCCTCGGGAGGAACGTTCCCATACGGCACCCTCACGGTCAACGTGCTCGGAAGCTTCGCCGTTGGCTTCCTCGCTACCTGGATGCTGGAGCGCGCGGGCGCGTCCCCGCTCTGGAGGAGCGCGCTCCTGATCGGCTTCTGCGGCGGATTCACGACGTTCTCCGCTCTCGCCTACGAGACGTTCGAGCTGGCGCGGGCGGGTGATCCATGGCGCGGGGCCACGAACCTCGCGCTCCACGCCGTGCTGGGGCTGGCCGCCGTGTGGGGCGGCCACGTCGCGGCCATGAGGATATGAGGTGAAGCTCGAGGGGGAGGGACAGCTTCTCAGGATCTTCGTCGGCGAGGCGGACCGCTGGCACGGCCGCTCGCTCTACGAGGCGCTCGTGTTGCGCGCGCGCGAGGCCGGCCGGGCCGGCGCGACGGTGCTTCGCGGGCTCATGGGTTTCGGGGCCAAGAGCCGCATCCACACGGCCAAAGTGCTGAGGCTGAGCGAGGATCTTCCGATCGTCATCGAGATCGCGGACCGCGCCGACAGGATCGAGGCGTTCCTGCCGCTGCTCGATGAGATGGTCGCGGACGGACTGGTCACCTTGGAGCGCGTCCAGGTCATCGCGTACCGGCCAGGGAAGTAGCTGCGAGCGCGGCTCGAAGCGTCGCCGCCATCTCCTCGAGCGCCTCGTCCTCCGCGACGAGGGGCGGCGCCACGAGGATCAGGTCCCCCGCATCGCCGCCCGCACAGCCGGTTGATGCGTGCACGAGCATCCCGCGCTCGCGGCACTCCTCGAGCGCGCGCTCCGCGACCCGCTTCGCGCGAGCGAACGGCGTTCCCGCCTCGTCCTGCGCCAGCTCCACTCCCCAGAGGAACCCCAGGCCGCGCACGTCGAACACACCGGGCTCCACATCGAGGGAGCGCATGAGGTCCTCGATCCTGGCCTCGCGCGCACGGACGCGCTCCATCACGCCCTCGTCCACGAGCGCGCGGAGCACGGCCCGTCCCACCGCGGCGGCGATCGGGTTCCCGCCGTACGTCTGGTGGTGCGCGAAGCCATCCGGCTCGAGCGCGCGCACGACCCGGTCCGCGAGGAGGACGCCCCCGAGCGGCGCATAGCCCGCTCCCGCCCCTTTTCCGAAGACGACGAGATCGGGAATCGCGTCCCGGTCCGGCGCCGCTCCCGAGGCGTCGACGCGCGTGACCAGCCGCTTCCACGCGAAGAGGTCCCCCGTGCGCCCGAATCCCGTCAGGACCTCGTCGGCGATCCAGAGCGCCCCTGCGCCGTGACAGAGGGTGCGCATGCGCGCGAGATACCCGGGGGGCGGGATCGGCGCGCCGAGACCCGCGGCGGGGACCGTTTCGAGGATCACAGCCGCGGGCAGCTCCTCCACCGCCGCATCGGCGCACGCGAGACGGCAATCGGGATAGACAAGCGAGCGGAAGCAGCGGCGGCAGAAGGCGGCAGGGCCCGAGCGCCGCGGCCCGAGGCGATCGGCGTAGGGGGCGCGCCGCACCTCCCACCCGGTCACGTCGAGCGCGGCGAGGGTCTGTCCGTGGTAGTGGCCGGCAAGCGAGAGCACGCGATGGCGCTCGGGGCGCCCCGACGCGACCTGGTAGCGGTGGGCGATCTTGAGCGCGACGTCCACCGCCTCGCTCCCCGATGACGTGAGCACGACGCGGGTGAACGGAGCGCCGGCCCGGGCGAGCAGCTCACGCCGGTAGGCTGCGGTCTCCTCCCCCTCGGCGAGGGACGGGCGCGCGTGAGGCAGCCGGGACGCGGCCTCGGTCATGGCGAGGACGAGGTCGGGACGCGAGTAGCCGAGCTGGGCGCAGAAGGCGCCGGAGGTCGCGTCGAGGTAGCGCCGTCCGTCGGCGTCCCAAACGTGCACCCCTTCGGCGCGCGACAGGAGCAAGGTCTATCCCGACTGGGCGACCCGGATCGCGGCGCGCTGGAGCGCGGACATGCGCTCGGATCGCGCGCGGAGCGCGCTCGCGAGGAGGAGGCAGCCCTCGGCGCGGGTCAGGCTCTTCTTCGACTGCGAGAGCGCCTCGAAGCCGGGATCGAGGATCGGGACCGGGGCGACCGGGTGCACGGGACGAGCCTTCACCCGGGATGTCTTCCCCGCCGCTTTCGCGGCCTTGCGGGCGCGTGCGACGCGGGTTGCTTCCGCCTTTCGTCTGGCCTCGGTCTCGCGGGCCGCGGCGGTCCTGGCTTTCGCCGCGGCTGCCCGGGCCGCCTGGTTCCCGGCGAAGCGCCGATTGAAGTCGAGGCAGACCTGCATGGGATCGAGCACCGCGAGATTTCGTGCCCGCGCGGTGTGGCGCTCCAGGCAGCGGAGCAGGATCTCGAGCGCGTCGGACTGGGTCACCTTGTCGTTCGACTTCTGGGCCTGAGCGGTTTCGTCGTCGAGCACGCCCGCGCCGACCAGCGCCGCGACGGTCGAGGACCAGTCCCCGGTGGGGAAGGCGGTGCTCAGGTGGAACGCGAGCACGAGCGAGCGGTAGAACTCCCCGCGCTCGACCGAGCCGTCGGGATCGAACCGGGACTCGTCGGGCGCGGCGAGCCCGTCCCGGCATGCCGCCAGTGCGTAGCGGGCTTCCCACGATCCTGGCTCGAGGTCCTCGAACTTGCGGACGTGCGCCTCGAGGAACTGCATGGGATCCACCGTGGCGAGGAGCGCGAAGGTCCGGTCCTGCACGGTCGGCTCGGGCCCGGCCTCCTCCTCGCCCCGCTCGTCCGAGTCCGCGGGGACGTTCTTCCGGATCTCGAGGTGCAGGTGAGGCGAGCTGGCGCGGCCGGACCGGCCGACCTGCCCGATCGTCTCACCCGCCGCGACGATCTCGCCCGGAGCGACGGCCACGGACTTCGCCTTCAGGTGTGCGTAGAGGGAATAGACGCTCTCTCCCGACGGGAGCGTGTGCTTGAGGACGACGTAGTTGCCCCACCCGGTGCGCCACGTCCAGGATGTCTTCCACTTCCAGGTCGTCTTGGTGACGCGCTTGCCCTTCACCACCTTGGTGGTCTTGGCCTTCACCTTCCGCCTCGTCTTGACGAGGGCGTTCCCGTCGGCGACCACCACGACTCCCGACGCGATCGCATGGACGGGGGCGCCGCCGCTTCCGTTCGAGAGGTCGATGCCGCGGTGCATACGCTGGCCCTTCGAGCCGCGCCGCGCGAGGTAGGGGTCGGAGATGTAGTAGCCGTTCGCGTCCCCGGGCCGGGGGCGCGTGTAGTCGAGCTCGTCGCCCACTGGATAGACGAAGGCGCCCGCGATGGGGACGGCAGCGTCCTCGGGCTCAGCGGGAGCGCCGGCCGTGGCATGGTGTGGCGCGAGCGCGACGAGGATTCCTGCGGCGACGCCGAGGCCCGCGCGAGCGAGCCGCACGGGCCTGGATGCGTCGGGTACGAGCCGCCCCCGGGATGCGCGCAACGGTTCGCATCCAGGGGCCGGCGGCAAACTAGTCGCTCTCCGGGGTCGTCTCGGTCCGCGTGAGACCGAACCGGAAGGTCCAGTCCAGGATCCGCCTCGCCTCGGCGAAGCGGAGGGCGTTGCTCGGAGCGCCCAGGACGATGGCCGTGATGTCCGCACCGCTGGGCGACTTCACCTTGGTGGCCAGGCAGTAGCCCGCCTCGCGGATGAAGCCGGTCTTGCCGCCCGTGATCTGCCACTGGCTGCGGAGGAGCCGGTTGGTGTTGACGAGCTGGTGGAGCTTCCGGTTGCTTACGAACGTGTAATCGGTCTTCTGCATGATCGCCTGGATCACCGGGCTCTGCGTGGCGGTCCAGAGGATCCGCGCCAGGTCCTGCGCCGTCGAGACGTTCCGCTCGTTGAGCCCGGTCGGCTCCACGAAGTGCGTGCCCGCGAGGCCCAGGGAGTCGGCCAGCAGGTTCATGCGGAAGATGAATTCGTTGTACGGAACCCCGCACGTGCGGACGAGCGCCTTGGTGGCCGCATTGTCCGACGACATGATCGCGGCATGAAAGAGATCGCGGACCGTGATCTCCTCGTGCGCGCGGATGCGCGTGCGGCTCGAGTTCTTGATGTCCTCCGGGACCATCTCGATCACCCGGTCCCATTCCGGGCTGGTACTCAGGAAAACCATCGCGGTCGTGAGCTTCGTCAGGCTCGCGATCGGGAGGACCTGCTCCGAGTTCTTCTGGAAGAGGACCCGGTTGTTGGTGGCGTCGAACACGTAGGCCGCCTTCACGTGGAGGCGGGGGATGCCGTACGGGGTGACCGCCGGAAGCCGGAGGGGGGCCCGTGCGTGCCGCCGGCGTGCCCGGTAACGCGCGCTCCGACGGCGCTTCCGATGGGTGGTGGCGGAGACATGTGTCTGAGTGGACACATCGGGGACGGTGACGGTTGGAGCGGCCGGACCGACCGGAATCGGGGCCTCCTGGGCCCAGGCCCCGGTCAAGGCGGCTCCGTCCACCAGCAGGGCGATCGTCAGGGACAGCGCGGCGCGATGGATTGTAAGCGGTGGCGTCATCGTTGGTTGGCCCTCATCCGTGGTCTCCCTGTCTGCAAAGGCGGAAAAAGAGGACAAGCGCTTGCCCTCTCCAGGGTTATCGGACTGGGCAGGCCGATGTGTAGCGGAAAATTGCAACATGGAGCCGTGGAGTGTCCAGCAAACCCAATTTTAGCACACCCCTTCCGAGCCTCCAACCCCGCACCGTGTGCTTCCTGCAAAAAACATGCGGGCGGCCGTACCGAGGTTTGTTTTTGGGCCAGGGCCCCCGGCCGGTCCGCCCGCTCACTAGGAGCCGTCAGTCGTCGTCGCGATCGCGGCCCCCGTTCCGGGCGCGAAGTTCCTCGCGCAGCGCCCGGATCTCCGCTTCCAGCCTGCGTTGCTGGTCCTCGAGGGTGGTCAACCGTCGCTGCAGATCCCTGTAATCGCCCGCGGGAACACGGCCGGGCGCCGGAGGCACGTCCATCTCGGCTGGCCGGCTGGCCAGGGTGACCTGGAAGGTCTTCCTGGCGCCGTCCCGGAGCACCACGATCGACACACGCGCGCCCGGATCCTCGCCGCGCATCGTCCGGATCAGCTCGGACGGATCGTCGATCTCGTTGCCACCCACGCGGACGATGACGTCGCCGCGACGGATGCCGGCCCGGTCCGCCGGACTGCCGCTCTCGACACGATTGATGAGCGCGCCCTGGGTATTGGGGAGATCGCGGGCCCGCTGCAGATCGCGGGTAATGTCCTGGACTCGAACGCCCAGGTAACCGCCGCGGCTGTCGGACGGCCCGCTGTCGTCGTCGTCCTGGTACACGCGCACCTCGTGCCGCATCGGGGTGCCCTGGTCCTCGTCGTCATCGCGCTGCGCGAAGGCGGGCCCGGTCGCGAGGACCAGGCAGACCATCCCCGCTAGGAGTCCCGCCGCCGGCACGGGGGCGGTGAAGTGTTTCATGATTCCGACCTCCTTGGAGAGTACGGGCCGGACCGTCCGGCCCCACATCCGTTTACCGGAGGAGGGGAGGGCTGGTTCCCGATTGTGCGTGGGGGTGGGCGCGTCTGCGCGCCCGGGATGGCTACTTGCTGGGGACGAGCTTGAAGCTGGCGCAACCCTTGGGGAGCGCGCCGATCGTGCCGCATGCCGCGAGCGCGGCGGGGGAGAGGTCCCGCAGCTTGAAGTTCTGGTGATCTGGATCGCAGAAGAGCGGGTCCCCGACCAGCGTGTCCACCGAGGGTATGGACGCGAGCGCTGCGCCGCTCGGATCGTGGATGAGGTTGCATGTGTAGAGAGGCGTGCTCTTGATCCCGATCGTGACCTGCTGTCCGCTCCCAAGGGAGAAGATGTTCTTCCGGATCTCGGGCGACGCGCCCTCCGCCCAGATGGTCGCCGCTTCGCCGGACGCGTTCCGGTAGAAGGTGTTGTTCGCGAGCGTGGGGTTGAGGCCCGAGGGGGCCCGGTGGACGTATCCGATGGCGCTGGCCGCGGCCTTCGCCTGGTTCCGGTCGAAGATGCAGAGGCCGACGTTGAGCATGGAACCGTCCGAATGGAGGGCGCCGCTCGCTTTCGAGCTGTTCTCCTGGAAGACGCACCGGGAGATCGCCGCTCGCGCGTCGCGCATCACTGCGACGGCGCCGCCGGCCAGGGCGGACGTGTTGCGCAGGAACATCGAATCGGCCAGGAGGAGCTGCGAGGAGTCGGCGTAGACGGCGCCACCGGCCGCGGGGTCGGCATGGTTGTCCTCGAAGCGGCAGTTGCGGACCGGGAAGATGGTCACCGACTCATAGAGGGAGATGGCGCCGCCGGCGTAGCCCTTGTTGCGGAGGAAGGCGCATTCGCGGATCGCGATCGCCGAGCCGTTGACCGAGAGCCCGCCGCCCGTGTTCTCGACGAACTCGAGCTCGTGGAGATCGATGTCGCTCGATTCCCACACCGCGAGC
>JAEHDN010000310.1 GCA_016880395.1 Candidatus Eiseniibacteriota bacterium | reverse complement strand
TCCAACGTCGCGGCCCTGGGAGCGAGCTACCTCTGCGTGTTCCGCCTGACGCCCGGCGGCGGGGGAACGGGAGCGTTTCCGATCGAGGACGAGTGGGCGCGCGAGGATCCGGAGCGATTCCCGCTGAGCTGGACCTCCGACAACGCGCGGGTCTACGCGGTTCGTCCTCCCCGATGAGCGGGAGCGGGACGATCCGCGTCCTCGCGGTCGACCACACGGCCGGGGTCCCGCCCTTTCGGAGGAAATTCGCCGCGCTGGCGGCGATCCCCGGCATCGAGCTGACGGTGCTGGCGCCGGCGCGCTGGGTGGAGAACTACCGCACGGTGCGCGCTCAGCCCCTCGCGACCGACGGCTACCGGCTCGACGTCGGGCGTGTCGTGTGGCCGGGCTACGAGAATCGCGGCTTCTTCGTCACGGGGGTGGCCGGGGCTCTCCGGCGGGCGAGGCCCCACATCCTTCACCTCTGGGAGGAGCCGTTCAGCCTGATCGCACTCCAGACGCTCCTCCTGAGGCGGCGGATCGCTCCGAGCGCGAAGGCACTCTTCTTCTCGTCCGACAATCTCACGCGCGACAACCGGTATCCGTACCGCCCCTCCGCCGTGTACGCGGCCATCGAGCGCTGGGTGCACGGTCAGACCGAGGTCGGTACGGCGGTGAGCGACGAGGTCGTCGACGTGCTCCGGGCGAAGGGCTACCGGGGCCCGATCGATGTCGTGCCGAACGGGCTGGATCTCGAGGATTATGCGGAGCCGACTCCGGAGCGGAGAGCCGCCGCGCGGGAGCGCCTGGGCGTGCGCGGGATCGTGATCGGCTACGCGGGGCGCCTTCTCGCGATGAAAGGGATCGACGTGCTGCTCCGGGCCGCGGCCCTGGCGGCGCGGACCGCGCCGGACGCGTTCACGGTCGTGGTGATGGGGGACGGCCCCGAGCGGGACGCGCTCCGGGCTCTGGCTTCCGATCTCGCGATCGGAGATCGCGTTCGCTTCCTCCCCGGCGTGCCGCATCGCGAGATGCCCGCCGTCTACGAGACGTTCGACGTCACCGTAGTGCCGTCGCGGACCACGCGCACCTGGAAGGAGCAGTTCGGCCGGGTGGCCGCCGAGGGCATGGCGGCCGGATCGACGGTCGTGGTCTCGAGCAGCGGCGCGCTTCCGTCGGTGGTCGGCGATGCCGGGATCGTGACGCCCGAGGGGGATGCGGAGGCGCTGGCGGCGGTCCTGTCGCGGCTCGTGGCGTCGCCCACGGAGCGTGCGGAGCGAGCGCGTCGCGGACGGGAGCGTGTGCGCGAGCGCTTCACCTGGGACGGGATCGCGCGAGCGCTCGCCGAGCGCTACCGGGTGATGCTCGAGCCGGACGCGCCATCACGGCGCGTGCGATAGCCCCTCAGGGCGCGACCGCTCCGGCGTCTGCCTCGTGCGCCGCGCGGCGGCGGCCGCGCACGAGGGCCGCGACCAGGACGATCGGAACGGCGGGGAGCACGAGGATCCGCCTCGGGTCGAAGCGCCACTTGGCCCAGACCACGAGGAGCAGGACCGCCGCGAGGGCCGCGAACCAGGAAGCGAGGCCGCCCTCGCCCATCAGCACGAGCACGAGCGCCGAGACCGCCGCGACGAGGAAGCCCGCGCACGCGCGCACGAAGGGGCGGCGCATCCGGAAGGGGCCGAGCCGCGCGACCTCGATCTCGTCGCGGAACGCGCGAGGGTGGCGCGAGGCGAGAAGGGGATCCATCTCGTAGCGCTCGGCCCATCGGATTGGATCGAGCCAGCCCGGATGCTCCCGCGGATGGATCACGCGGGGGGTCGGATCGTAGATCGCGCGGGCCCCGGCTCCGATCGCCGTGAAGCCGAAGTCCGAGTCCTCGCGGAAGTAGATGCCGCGCGACGCGTCGAAGTAGCGCTCGCAGTATCCGCCAATACGCCGGAAGAAGTCGCGGCGGACGAAGAGGTTCGTCGGGAGCCACGTGAGCGCCTCGCCGTGACGGCGCCGCGCGGGGCTGCCATCGGGCAGAAGCGTGGCTCCCTCGAGGACGTCCGCGCCCGGATCAAGCTCCAGTCGCGCCGCCGCGCGCGCGAGCCAGTCGGTCGCGGGAACGCAATCGTCTTCGGTGAAGGCGAGGTAGTCGCCCGTTGCGTGGGCGGCGCCGCGGTTGCGCGCCGCGCCGGGCCCCTGGCGCACGGCGCTGGTCGCGGCGCACGCGCCGATCGACTCCATCCGCTGCGCGACCGCCGGCGAGAGGCCGCTGCCGTCGAACGCGAGGACGACGTCCCAATGGGTGCGGTCGAGGGTCTGCGCCGCGAGCGCGTCGAGGAGGGGGATGAGCAGGTCGTCCCGGCCGAGGGTGGGGACGACGACGGTGAAGTGAGGAGCGCCCGTGGATGCGGGGGGCTCCTCCGTGCGGCCGGGCGCGTCGTCGGCCACGCGGATCGGCCGGTCAGCGCGTGACGGGCTGGGGCCGCTCGGCGGTCCGCACCTGGTCGCGGAAGAAGGCGACCGCCCGCGCGAGTCCTTCGTCGAACGGCGTTGTCGCGCGCCATCCGAGGAGCGTCTCGGCCCGCGACGTGTCGAGGGACCGGCGCGGCTGCCCGTCCGGCTTCGTCGGATCCCAGAGGAGGCCGCCGCGGAAGCCTGCGTGCTTCGCGATCGTCTCGGCCAGGTCCCGGATCGAGATCTCGAATCCCGCGCCGAGGTTCACCGGCTCGCTTCCCTCCAGCCGCTCCATCGCCGCGACGATGCCGCCCGCCGCATCCTCGACGTAGAGGAACTCGCGGGTCGCGCGCCCCGTTCCCCACACCTCGATCGTGTCCGCGCCCGCCTCGACCGCCTCGACGCACTTGCGGATCAAGGCCGGGATCACGTGCGAGTTCTCGGGATCGAAGTTGTCGTGCGGCCCGTAGAGGTTCACCACGAGCACGTTCGACGCGTCGAATCCGAACTCCTGGCGATAGGCCTGCGACTGGACGAGGAGCATCTTCTTCGCGAGGCCGTAGGGGGCGTTCGTCTCCTCCGGATAGCCGTTCCAGAGGCTCTCCTCGCGGAAGGGCACCTCGGTGAACTTGGGATAGGAGCAGATCGTGCCCACGCTCAGGAAGCGCCCCACGCCCGCGCGGCGGGCGTGCTCCATGAGGAGCGAGCCCATCATGAGATTCCGGTAGTAGTAGGTGCCTGGGTAGCGTCGGTTCGCGCCGATACCGCCGACGGAGGCGGCGAGGTGGACGATCGCTTCGGGCTGAAGGTCCTCGAGCATCCGCTCGACCCCGGACTCGTGGGTCAGGTCGTACTCGGCGGAGCGGAAGGTGGTCGCGTTCCGGTAGCCGGCCGACTCGAGCCGGGCCATGAGGTGCCGGCCGAGAAAACCGGCTCCGCCGGTCACGACGATGCGGGTATCGCGATTCATGGTCCTCCTCGAGGTTGCGGGACGGATGGAGTCTCCCAGAGCCTGCGCCGGCAAGTCAAGGTGCGGGCCTGAGCCCGGAGGCATCGCCCTTCACCGCGCGAAGCTCGAATTCGAGGTTCTCGGCCCGCACGATGAACGCGAACAGTTGCTCCCAGCGCAAAGGGAAGCGATTCGCGAGGGCAGCCGCTCCCGTCATCCGCCAGACCCGCGGGAAGAGGATGCGGCGGTGAACCCGCTCGAAGCGTGCCTCGGTGTAGAGGACATTCGTCCGGACAGCGTCGAAGCCGTCGAAGGCGAACGTTCCGAGCACATGGCGGTGCGTCGGATCATTGTATGCATAGTAGCTGCTGAAGTGGGGCGTCCGGATGCGCACGACGCCGCCGGGGCGTGCCGCGCGATAGACCTCGCCCATCACGGCGGGAATGTCGTCGAGGTGCTCGATCACGTCCTGCAGGATGATGAGGTCGAAGGCGTCGGACTCGACCGGGTAGGGGAATCGATTCAGGTCGTGGATGATGTCGGCTTGCGAGGCGGGGCTCCGGTCGATGCCGATGATCTCGGAGGCCCCGGCCGCCTCGGGGAAGTCGCTCTTGGCATGACCGCAGCCGAGATTGAGCACGCGCATGAGGATCGAAGCGTACATCGAGGTGGAGCGTGCGGCTAGGGGCCTTGACCGGGGAAGCGCCCTGGCGCAGGATCACCGGGATGTCGTCCGCCCTCGAGCGGGGGGCCGCGCTCTCGTTCCTCCTTCTGGCCGCCGCGCTCCCCTGGTCCATCGCCCCCATGTCGATCGCCGTCGTGCTCTGCGGCGCGCTCACGCTCGCGTGCTGGTGGCGGCCAGGGGGTGAGCGCTGGGTGCGCACGCCCGTGGACGCGGCCGGGCTCGCCTGGCTCGCGGCGCTCGCGATCGCCGCGCTCGCGGCGGAAGATCGGGCGGGGAGCGTCCACCGCGTCACGAAGGGCTTCCTCCTCGCGATCGTCCCGCTCGCGGCCTACCACGGCCGCGATCCCAGGCTCGCGCGCCGCGCGGTCGCGGTGCTGATCGTGTCGGCCGCGGCCGCCACGATCTTCGCGCTCGCGACATTCGTGGCACAGGGGGGCGCGTTCCCGGTCCGGGTGCGCGGGGCGGTGGGACATCCACTTACCTACGGGGGGCAGGCCATGCTCCTCGCGATCCTCTCGGGATCGATCCTCCTTCGCTCGCGTGACCGGCGGCTCATGGCCGGCGCGTGCGCGCTCCTCGCGCTCCTCGCCCCGGCGCTCCTCGGCAGCTACACGCGAAGCGCGTGGATCGGGGCCGTGGTCGGCTTCGGGATCGTGATCGCGCTCACCCGCCCGCGATGGCTCCCCGCGCTCGCGGCCGCGCTCGTGGCCCTCGTCCTCGTGATGCCCTCCGGGTATCGCGAGCGCGCGCTCAGCGTCTTCCATCCCCACGGCGTGTGGAACCGGGAGCGGCTCTCTCTCTGGGATGCGGGCTGGAGGATGTTCCGCGAGCATCCGGTGACCGGGATCGGGCTCCAGGACTTGAAGCCGTGGGTCGAGCGCTACCGCTCGCCCGAAGCGCACGAGCCGCCCCACGGGCATATGCACAACGTCTACCTCCAGATCCTGGTCACGATGGGGCTGGTCGGCTTCGCCGCTTTTGCGTACCTCGTCGTCGCGCTCGTCAGGACCGCGGCGCGCCGGATCCGCGTGGACCAGGGCTCGGGCGAGGGGGATCCCCTGGGCATGGCGCTCCGGATCGCGGCCGTGGCCGCGATCGCGGGCTTCCTCGTCGCCGGGATCTTCGAGTGGAATTTTGGCGACGAGGAGCTGCTCCACTTCCTGTTCACGCTCGTCGGTCTCGCGTTCGCGGCGAGCGCGTGGAGGGGCGTACGTCCCGCCGGGCCGCCCTCGTCCTGACCCCGCGGCTGCCGTGGCCCGCGGACGACGGCGGGCGCATCGCGATGGCTCAGTCGATCTGGGCCGCCGCGCAGGCGTACGACGTGACGGTCATCTCCTTCGCCTCTCCGCGCGACGTCGGGACGGAGGTGCCCGAGGCGTGGCGGCGGCTCGGCGTGCGGCTGCGCACGATCGTCCACCGGCCGCCTCCGGCGCCGGTCGCCCTCGCGCAGGGGCTGGTCGGAGCGCTCCCGTACACCCTTGCGCGCTATCGGACCGCGGAATTCGCTCGCGCGGTCTCGGAGAGCGTGCGCGCCGTGCGGCCCTCGTTCGTTCTCGCCAATCACCTCCACATGGCCACCTACCTGGACCAGGTGGACGGTACGCCCCTCGTGCTCCGCGAGCACAACCTGGAGCATCTCTGGATGCGCCGCCACGCCGAGGAATCCCTGCGCGGTCCGGCGCGAACCTACGCCCGGATCCAGGCGGCGCGTCTCGAGAGGGCCGAGCGGGATCTCTGCCGTGCGGCCGCGCTCACGCTCGCGATCCAGGACGGGGAGCGGGATGCGCTCCGGGCCCTCGCGCCGGGCGCCTGGGTGGAGACGCTCCCGGTGGGCATCGATCTCGGGAGCTACCCCGAGCCGCGCCGCGACTCGCCGCCGATCGTGCTCGTGGCCGGCTCCTTCGCCTGGAAGCCGAATGCCGCGGGAGCCCTCCGGTTCCTGCGCGAAGGCTGGCCCCGCGTGCGCGAGGCCGTGCCCGAAGCCCGCCTCCGGATCGCCGGGAAGCGGCCGCCGTCCGCTCTGGTCGAGGCCGCGCGGGCCCTCGGCGCCGAGGTGGCCTCCGACGTGCCTTCGATGCCGGAGGAGATGGCGCGCGCCACGCTCATGGTCGTGCCGCTCTGGAGCGGCGCCGGGGCGCGCGTCAAGATCATGGAGGCGATGGCCG
>JAEHDN010000309.1 GCA_016880395.1 Candidatus Eiseniibacteriota bacterium | reverse complement strand
GCGTCGCTCGAGATGTCGCGCGCACGGATGTTGCTGCAGGGCGGCTACGCCACACCGCAGCAGATGGACACCGCGCTGACCGCGTACCGGGTGTCGGTCGCGCAGGTCCAGTCGGCGGATGCGCATGTGCGCGAGTCCCAGAGCACGATCGCGCAGGCGGAGCTCCAGCTCTCCTACGCCGTGCTGCGCACGCCGCAGGGGGGCGAGGTTTCCGAGCGCATCCACCTTCCCGGTGAGATCGTGAGCCCGGGCACCCCCGTCGTCGCCATCGCTCAGACCGACACGGTCAAGGTCCACGCCGCGGTGGACGAGACACGCGTCGGTGCAGTCCGCCCGGGCGACCGGGCGCTCGTCAAGGTGTACACGTTCGACCGCCGGATCTTCCCCGGCGTCGTGACCGACATCCAGCCGGCCGGCGAGTTCGCGACGCGCAAGGACTGGGGCGCGCAGCGTCGCGACATCCGCACCTTCGACGTGACCGCGCGGGTGCCCAACCTCGAGCATCTGCTCAAGGACGGCATGACGGCCGAGGTCACGCTCGTGGTGAGCGCGCCGGTGCGGGTGGAGGCGCAGCGATGATCGAGCCCCGGCCGGACGCGGCAACACGGGCAGACCCTCCGAGCGATGGCCTGCCCACGACCGAGCCCGCCATCGTCGTCGAGCACCTGACCAAGCGCTTCGGCGACTTCACCGCGGACGACGACCTCACCTTCACGGTCTATCGCCGGGAGATCTTCGGCATCCTGGGACCGAACGGCGCAGGCAAGAGCACCCTGATCCGCATGCTCAACACGCTCCTGCCCACGACCTCCGGCCGTGCCCTCGTGATGGGGCATGACGTGTGCACCCGTACCGCCGAGGTGCGCCAGGAGATCGGCGTGATCCCGCAGGCCAACACGGTGGACGGAGAACTCACTGCCTGGGAGAGCCTCGATCTCTACGCGCGCTTCTACGGCATGGGGCGGAAGGAGCGCCACGATCGGGCGCGGGAGCTGCTCCACGCGGTGGGGCTCTGGGACTGGCGCGACAAGATCGCGGGGACCTACTCAGGAGGAATGCGCCGGCGCCTCGAGATCGCGCGCGGGCTCATCCACCGGCCGCGGGTCTTCTTCCTCGACGAGCCCACCACGGGACTCGATCCGCAGAGTCGGCGCGTGATCTGGGAGCTGCTCGAGAAGCTGCGCGAGGAGGGAGACCTGACGATCCTGATCTGCACCCACTACATGGACGAAGCCGACCGGCTCTGCGACCGCCTCGCGATCGTGGACCACGGCAAGATCGTGGCGCTCGGCACGCCGCGGGACCTCAAGGCAGGCGTGCCGGGACAGGACATGCTCACGGTGTCGTACCTGCACGACGTGGATGACGGGCTCCTCGCCGCGCTCAAGGAGCTGCCCGAGATCCGGGAGGCGGCGCGCGACGATCTACACACCGCGCGCCTCATCCTCACGAGCGACATCGTCCCGCTCGACGGCATCACCGAGATCTCGCACGCTCGCGGGAACAAGGTGCGGAACCTCTCCCTGCTCGAGCCAACGCTCGAGGACGTGTTCATCCACTACACCGGCCGCGGGCTTCGCGACACCGCGAGCGAGGACTATCGGGGCTACGCGATCCCCTCGATGATGCGGTGACCCGACGATGACCCATTTCAGCCTGAGCCGATGCCTCGCGGTCGCCGAGCGCGACCTGCGCCGCTTCCGCCGGAACAGCAAGCTCCTCGTCCCCATGGCGCTCATGCCGATCATCTATCTCGTGATCCTCGGCAAATCGATGGGCGGGGACCTGCACGACCTCCCGGTCGCCGTCGTCGTCCAGGATCATGGCGGCGCTACGGCGGAGGTCGTGAACCGGCTCGTGACGATGGCCGAGAGCCGTCAGCTCTTCCGGCTCTCCGGCGAGCCCGATCCGAACACCGCGGTGCGCGGGCTGCGACAGGGCCGGTACAAGGGCGTGGTCATCGTTCCGCCCGGCTTCAGCGAGCACTACGCGAGGGGGGAGCCCGCGCGGCTCGGCGTGATCGTGGACAACACCGACAACACGTCCGCCGGGGTGATCGAGCGGGAGCTCCGCGGGGCGTTCGCGGGGGTGGACGCGGAGCTGCGCACGGCCTCCGCGGCTCCCATCTTCCCCGGAGTCGAGGTGGAGCGGGTGGACGTGTACGGGCACAAGGAGTTCATGCAGTACCTGGTGCCGGGTGTGATCGCGCTCGCGCTCTTCTTCGTGGCCATGCTCGCCGGCGGGATCATCCTGGTCGACGATCGCGCCAAGGGAACTCACGAGGGGTACTTCGTCACACCGCTCTCCTCGCTCGACCTGGTCCTCGGCCTCACGATCTCGGCGGTCTCCCTCGGCATGATCATCGGGACCGTCGTGCTCGGCGCCGCGATCCTGATCGCGCGGCTCCCGATCATCGGAGGCATCCCCACGATCCTCATGACCGAGCTGGCGATCTTCCTCCTCGCGCTCGGCCTGATCCTCTTCATGTTCACGCTCATGGCTCGCGTGTCGAACCCCATGACCCCGCGCGCGCTCTTCGGCATCCTGAACGTGGTCACGTTCTTCCCGAGCGGCGCCCTCTACCCCACCGAGAGCTACCCGGTCTGGCTCAACGCGATCTCGATGATCTTCCCGATGCGGTACGCCGTCCACGCCCTGCGGAACCTGCTCCTGAAGGGAGTGGGATTCTCGGCGGTCGCGCCGGACTTCCTCGTCATGGC
>JAEHDN010000006.1 GCA_016880395.1 Candidatus Eiseniibacteriota bacterium | reverse complement strand
GGAAGACGCCTTGCATCCCCTCGGACTCCCACCGCCGGTTGTGAAGGTCGTAGAGCGAGGCCAGGCGGGTATCGAGATCGCCGAGGTCGGCCGATCGATCGTAGCGAGCTTGGAAGGACGTGTCCATCTCGCGCAGCACGGACCGGATCTTCGTCCGCATGCGCGGTTTGAGCGTCTTCAGGTACAGGTCCCAGGAGTCCGGCAAAGGGACACGGGCGCAGGGAACGCGCTCGATCTGCCAGCGCCACCCCCAGCTTCGCACGCTCGACTCGAGGGGAGCGAGATGGGGCGATGTCTCCGGGATCTCGTTCAGGAGAAGAAGGTCCCAGGCCGCTACACCGGTCCGTGCGTAGCGGAGGATCGCGTCCACAACCTCCGCCTCCTGCCCAGGCTCCGAGATCCAGTCCAGGTAGTCGGAGTCGGCGGAGCCGTCTCCCACGAGCGCGAGCGCGCGATGGCGGAAGCCACGGACGAGGCTTGCCTCCTTCCGGTACAGGAGGGCGAGCCCCACGAGCCGATCGCCCATGTGGACGGCCATTGCCAGGAGCTCCCTCCCCTGGGCGTAGGCGGCCCACCACGAGGCGATCCAGTCCGGGGTCAGGAAGATCGTGTCGCTGGCGCTTCGCGCGAGAAGGCTCTCCCAGGAAGGCGCCAGCGCCTCGAGGTCCTGGGGCGTGCGCAGCAGGGCAACCGTGGCGCGACCTGGCGGCCCATCCGTCCGAGCAGGGGTCTGCGTCACGGCGCTGCCGCGTGGCGCCGGAGCCAGAGTTCGAGAACCATGAGGTTCCAGAGGAAGACACCGTAATAGGTCGTCGGATCGGTGTGGTGGCGTTCGACGAGGGTCTCGAGCGCTGAGCGCCGGAAGTAGCCGGCGATCCGGTTGGAAGGCCCGAGCACGAGATCGCGCATCATGTCGTGAAGGGCCGGATCCGTTCGCAGCCAGTCCGGGATCGGCAGTCCAAAGCCGTGCTTCGTCTTCGCGATCGTCTCGGGAGGAAGGAAGTCGGCGTAGGCCCGCTTGAAGAAGCTGCGGAGCTGTGTTCCACGCATCTTGAGCCGCGCCGGGACGGAGCCGGCCAGATCCGCCACCCGCTGATCGAGGAACGGGAACCGAACCGCGACCCCCGCGGCCTCGGTGGCGCGAACCACCTTGATCACGTCGTTGTCCCCGATCGTGAGCTTGAGGTCGATATAGAGCTGACGGTCCAGATCGTCGTGAGCCGGCGCCTCGCGATAATAGCGCGCCATGAGGGCGCGGTGGCTGTGCTCCATCGTCAAGCGCGGGAGACGGCTCGGGTTCATGATCTCCTCGAGGGGCAAGACGTGGAACAGGTCGTACGAGGAGAGGCGGTCGGGATACGGGATCCGGGCGCGACGGATGTACTTCGCGCCCTTGACGAAGAGTGGCATCCCCGTGACGGCCAGGGCCTCGACCGTCGGGCGGACGACGGGCTCCCGGAGCCAGCCCGGCACGCGTCGGTAGTAGTCCAGCAGCCGTTGAACCGAGTAGCGCTCGTTTCCGGCAAACAGCTCGTCCCCTCCATCCCCCGCATAGAGGACATCGATGCCATGCTCTCGAGCCACCGCGGCGCAGTAGTAGGTGGGGATCGAGGACGCGTTGCCGAAGGGCTCGTCATACGCGTCGAGGAGCATCGGAAGCGCCTGAACGACATCCTCAGGCTGGACGAAGTGCTCGTGGTGCTCGGAGCCGAACGCGCGCGCGGCGATCCGAGCGTACTCCATCTCGTTGAAGCGCGGCTCGCCGAAGCCGATGGAAAAGCTCCGGACGGGTCGGTCAGTCAGCTTGGTCGCGAGGCCCAGCACTGTGGTGCTGTCGATCCCGCCACTCAGGAAGGCGCCCACGGAAGCCCTCGCGTCCGCCGCGAGGCGGACGCGCATCGCATCCTCGAGGCATTCGCGCAGCTCTCCCGCGAGGGCACGCTCCCCCTGTCGACCCTCGGTGAAGCGCATGTCCCAATAGGGCCGCAGCGCCACGCTCCCGGATCGATAGACGAGCTCGGTCCCCGCGGGCAACTTGGCGACGCCCTGATAGATGGTTCCGGGCGTGGGAATGACCGAGGCGATCAGGACCTCCAGAACGGCCTCGGGGTCGACGTCAGGAGCCTCTACACCCGGGTGCGCCAGGAGCTGCGCGATGCGCGAGCCGAACGTGAATCCGCGGTCGTCCACGGAGTAGAAGAGCTGATGGACACGGAAGCGGTCGCAGGCCAGGCGCAGCGTTGCGTCGCGCCCGTCCCAGATCGCGATCACGAACTCTCCGCGAATGCGCGACCAGAGATCGCGGCCGCACCGGAGATACTCCTGGAGGAGCGTCTCAGCCACGGCTGCACCGCCACCTCCCGGAGCGAGAGCTGTGTCTCCCGAATTCCCGACGTCGAGGATCGTGCCGTGCACCGCCAGCAGGACGATGTCCTCGCCGAGTTGCCGGCGCGCGACCGCGGCGGTGCGGTGTGGGAATTCCTGCGCGGCGATCGCACATGGTCCGGCTGCCACCGCGTGCATCGGGAGGGTCTCGGGGCGGGCCGATCGGACCTCGACCCCCATCAAGGCGAGATCCGAGATGTCGGCACGGGCGCGCAGGTCGGCGAGCGCGAACCCCCAGAGACCGCTCATCTATGAATGAAGCCTGATCTCAGCGGACGGTTGCCCCAGGCGTGGACCCGGAAGGGGTTCCCGTCGGGGGCTTTGGCGCGGCCGCGGACGGAGCGGCTCCGGGCGCAGGCGCGGTGGGGCTCGTGGACCTGACGGACCCAGCCGAGTGCTGCCGTTTCTGAGCCTCGGCGAGGAGCCCGAGGGCGTAGGTCAAATTGGGGTTCAGTCGCAGGGCATCCTTGAGTCGCGCGATACCCGCCTCGGTCTCGCCGGTCTGGATGAGGTAGGCCCCGTACTGTGCGAACGTGTAGGGTTGGCTCGGGAACAGCCGGGTCGCCTTCTCGAAGTAGACAATAGGCGTGGTGGAATCCTTCATGGCCTTGCAAACCATCGTCATCAGGTGAAGGGCGCGCGGATGGTTCGGAAAGACGAGGAGCACGTATTTCAGGTCGTCGAGGGCGTACTGGAGCTCGCCACCCTTGTACTTCTTCCAGAAGTTCTCTTGGGCGAGATGGTTCCGTTCCGCGTTCGCGAGCAGCTCCGCTGTGAACCCGTCCGTGCCCCGGGTGAAATAGTCACGATTCAGCCAGTCGTCGTCGGCGATCGTCTGTGCGGATGCGGGCAGGACTCCCAGCCGCGCCGGGAGCGGAGCCGCGATCAGCGCCGTCCCGAGGAGCGCGAGCGCGAGCATGCGCGAGGCCCGGACGACGAAGTGGAGCGCGAGCGGATTGAGCGCCCATTTCATTGTCCGGTCAACGACCCCGAAGAACGCCACCGTCGGCTTCACGAGCGGCCTCGGCAGGAAGATGAAGTGGTACGGGTGCGGAATGACCGCGTTGTGCTCGAATTCCTGGATCGTGATGCCTGCTGAAAGGATGGTCTCGCGGAACTCCTTGGAGAACCAGGGTACGTCGTAGCTCTCCGGCACACTGTGCCTGGACTTGTACCGGGTGAGGAACTTGACCAAGGACGTGGCGGGAAGAAGGATCTGTGACCATCCCTTCTGCGCGCTCATGGATGGCGTGCTCAAGAGCAGCATCCCCATTGGCTTGAGCACCCGGCGCATCTCCTCGAGTGCGCGCTTGGGATTGCGGATGTGCTCGATCACCTCGCTGCACGTGACGAGATCGAAGGACTCGTCCGCGAACGGGAGGAATTCGCCGTTGCCCGTGGCCGCGATCACCCGGGGAACGCCCTCCCGGCCCATTCGCTCGGCCATGTAGGAGACCTGATGGGCCGAGATGTCGATCCCCACCACCGTGGGTTCCTGGCCCTCTTCGCGGTACCGGTCGCGGATCATCGTCAGGAAGTAGCCGGCGCCGCAGCCGACGTCGAGGATCGCGTGACCCGGCCCCGGGCGCACCCATTTCACCATCCGTTTCTTCACCCGGTCGAAGAGGAAGCGACTGACCTCCTCGGGATAGCCGAGGGCGCGATCGAACTCGATCCCCGATTCATGGTAGCCCGTGAACTCGTAGTTCCGCTCGAACTCGGGACGATTCCAGACCTGGCGAGGATCGCGGCCGAGCTGGTCGGTCTCCTCGTCGATGAAGAGGTCGTAGATGGGGAGGCTGCCGGGCTTGGTCGCGAACGCGAGACGACAGGCATCGCAGCCGAGCAGGTCCTCGCGAACCTCCAGGGTCCCGCGGCATCGCGGGCAGCGCAGGATCTGCGCGATCTCCGCACGCGAGATGGACGACGCGGTCTTCACCGTGCCCCCGCCGTCTGGCCGTCTCGTCGCCGTTTCCACGCGTCTGCCCCTCTGCGCGCGGCCCGCTCCCGCGCCCGCGCGTACACTGTCTGGTACACCGCGGTCGTCAGGCTCCAGGCCCGGTTGGTCTCCACCCAAGCTCGCCCCTCACGGACGAGATCGGCACGGAGTGCTCCGTCATCCAGGACGGTTTCGATCGCCAGAGCCAGGGCGGGCACGCTGCCGGGCGAGAAGAGGAGGCCCGTGCGGCGCTGCTGGATCAGCTCGCGATGCCCCCCGATGTCGCTGGCCACCAAGGGCTTGCCCATCGCCATGGCCTCGAGCGGCTTCAGGGGAGTCACCAACTCTGTAAGCCTTGTAGAATAACGGGGATAGACCAAAATGTCAACCAACCCATAGAGCCCCGGGATCCGCTCTTTCGGGATTCTACCCGGCAACACCACGACCTGCTCCAATCCTTCGCGCCGGATCTGCTCCCGGAGCGCATTCTCGCGCGGCCCGCCACCAACCAGGAGCAGGCGCAGGTCCTCGTGACGGCTCCGCAGCATGCCCATTGCGGAGACCAGGAGCTCCAGCCCTTCGTAGCCGTAGAACGAGCCGATGAAGCCCAGGACCCGCTTCCCCACGAGCCCGTGCTCGCGCGCGAACTCGTGGTCGGGCTCCCCTGGCTGGAACGAGCCAGGGTCGATGCCGTTCCAGGAGATGTCGATGGCCGAGCGGTCGAGGCCGCGCCGCTCCAGCTCGTCGACCATGGCGCCGCAGATCACGACCACGCGATCGGCGCTCCGGCAAGCCCAGGTCTCGACCGCGCGGATCGTCCGGTAGCGGATCGACCCGACGCGATCGGTCCCGTGATCCACCGCCGCGTCCTCCCAGAACGCGCGGACCTCGTACACGACCGGGAGGCCCAGCGCGCGTCCAGCCCGAAGCGCGGGCACGGCGCACAGGACCGGGGAGTGCGCATGGATCAGATCCACGCGCTCCGTTCGCGCCACCTCGCGAATCCTCCGCTCGAGCGCCCCCATGAGCGCGATCTCCGTAGCGAGCGGGATCGGCCTAGCCGGTACGGCGCCGGTCCGGTAGTAGCGTATACCCTCGATCGTTTCGACTGGAGAGGTCGGCTTCTTCCAGCTCTCCTCGTGCTTCGGAGAGGTCACCGCGACCGGATCCATCCCCTGCTCCCGCTGGGCATGGAGGATCGATGCGGTCCGGAACGAATAGCCGGCGTGGAGCGGCAGGCTGTGGTCGAGCACGTGCAGGACCTTGAATCCCCGCGGCAGCGCCCCCGCGTCCGTGGGCGCCCCGCCGGCCGGCATCGGCTCAGGATGCAACGCGGGCCTCCCTCGGACGGGCGGCACCGATCGCACTCTCCAGCACGCCGAGGGCGGCGCGGGCCGCCGCCTCCCAGGTGTGCCCCGCGGCGAACCGCGCGATCTCGGAGCGATCCCAGACGCGCGCGAGCGCGTCGGTGAGCGCGCTCGCAAAGGGCTCGTCCCCCGGCTCGACCATCAGCCCGAGGCGATCGCGTCGGAGGATCTCGGGGACGCCCCCGACGCGGGTCGCGAGCACCGGCGTCCCGCAGGCAAGCGATTCCAGCACGGCGTTGGGCCATCCCTCGCGCTCCGTCGCGAGGCAGAAGAGGTCGGCGGCCGCGTACCAGGATGCGAGCGACTCGTGCGGCACGACGCCCGCGAAGCGCACGCGCGCCCCGAGGCCAAGGTCCGTCGCGAGGCGGCGGAGCCGCGTCTCCTCCGGCCCGCGGCCGACGATGAGGAGCGTCGCTCGCGAGGCGTCGCTCGAGGCGCTCTCCGCCGACGCGCGCGCGAGGGCGCGGAGGAGCCGGTCCATTCCCTTGTTCCGCACGAGGTTCCCCACGGAGAGGAGCACCGGCCCCTCGGTCAGGCCGAGATCGCGCCGCGCCCGCGCGCGGTCCATGGGATGGAACGTCGACGCGTCCACGCCGTTCGGGATCACGGCGACATCGGGAGCGCCCAGCTCGCGCATGGCCTCGCCGAGCGCGGCGGAGACCGCGACGAGCCGCCTCGACTCGAGGAGAACCTCCCGCACCATAGGCGCGAGCGACGGCATCCTGCCGATCAGGTTCACGTCGCTTCCCCGCGCCGAGGAGACGACCGGCACGCCGAGGTCCTTTCCGATCCGCACAGCCGCATACGCGTCCGGGTAGAGATAGTGCGCGTCGATCACGTCGAACGGAAATTCGCGACGCAGACGCTCCACGCGGGCGCGGAGCGCGCGGTAGAGAAGCGCGCCGTGCCAGCGGGAGGCTACCTTCGGGATCATCGCGTACCGCGGGTGCTCCACACGGAGCCCCGCGATCTCCTCCCGCTCCGCGATGCGCCGGTAGGCGCCGCGCCAACCGGGAAGCGGCGGATAGTACGGGACCGGGGCCACGACGCGCGCCTCGACCCCAGGGATGCGCGCTAGGTGCGCCACGCGCTCCATCACGAACACTCCCTGGTACGGCCAGACGTTGTTCGGGAAGAGCGATGTGAAGACCAGGACCCTCACGACGCCCGCCGGAGGAAGCGCCGACCCCAGTGCTCGAGCATGAGGATCCCCCAGAGGAACGGCGCGAAATCGCGCGCGCCGCGCTGGTGGAGCGCCCACATCCGCCGGATCTCCTCGGGACGGAATCGCTCCGCCACGAACGCGTCGGGGGCGAAGACGGCCGACTCGAAGACCGGCTTCAGCTCCCCACGGAACCAGTCCGCGAGCGGGATCGCGAACCCCATCTTCGGACGATCCATGATCTCGCGCGGGAGGATCGGCGCGAGCGCGCGCTTGAAGATGTGCTTCCCCTCTCCGTTCCGGAGCTTGTAGGAGGCGGGCATCGAGGCCGCGAGCTCCATGAACTCGTGATCGAGCAGCGGCACGCGCACCTCGAGCGAATGGGCCATGCTCGCCCGGTCGACCTTGGTGAGGATGTCGTCCACGAGGTACGTCTTGATGTCGACGTACTGGATGCGGGAGAGCGGATCCCAGCCCTTCGTCCGGTCGAACCAGGTCTGGAGGACCGAGTGCGCGTCGTAGTCCCGGATCGGCGCGAGCGCCTCGGGCCGGTAGAGGGCTCGCTTCATGGCCGGCGTGAACCAGCTCATCGTGTGCCCGTACGCGCGCTCGTGGTCGAGCGACAGGTTCGTGAGCAGGGTCTTGCCGCGGAACACGCGCGGGAGCCAGTCGGCCTTGGGGTACGCCCGGCCCAGGGCGCCAAATACCGGGCGGCGGAAGCCGCGCGGCAGGAGCGACCGGATCCGATTCTCGAACACGTCGAACTTGTAGCGCCGGTAGCCTGCGAAGTTCTCGTCTCCGCCGTCGCCCGACAGGGCCACCGTCACGCGCTCGCGCGCGACTCCCGAGACGTAGTACGTGGGGATCATCGACGAGTCCGCGAACGGCTCGTCGTAGTGCCACGCGAGGTCGTCCAGGATCCGCGCGGCATGGGCGGCCACGACGCGCTCGTGGCTCTGCGTGTGGAACCGGCGCGCCACCTCGCGCGCGTACGGCAGCTCGTCGAACGCGGCCTCCTCGAAGCCGATGGACGCGGTCTGCACGGGATGGGCGACGAGACCCGCCATGGTGGCCACGACGGCGCTCGAGTCGATGCCTCCCGAGAGGAAGGCGCCGAGCGGGACGTCGCTGATGAGATGGCAGTCGACCGAGTCGCGGAGCGATGCGGCCACCGCCTCCGCGGCCCGGTCCTCGGTCCAGTCGCGCCGCGGCTCGAACGAGAGATCCCAGTACTCGCGCAGATGGAGACCGTTCCGGTCGACGCGCATGGTGTGCGCCGGCGGGAGCTTCCGCACGCTGGCGTAGATCGTCTTGGGCGCCGGCACGTAGAGATAGGTCAGGTAGTCGTCGAGCGCGAGCGGGTCGATCGTCCGGTCGAGGTCGGGTGACTCGAGGAGCGCCTTGATCTCCGAGCCGAAGAGGAGCCTCCGGCCGTCCCAGGCGTAGTAGAGGGGCTTGATTCCCACCCGGTCGCGCGCTAGGAAGAGCGACTGTGTGCGGCGATCCCAGAGGGCGATCGCGAACATGCCGCGGAGGTGACGGACGCAGTCCTCGCCGTACTCGTCGTATGCCCGGAGGATCACCTCGGTGTCGCTCTGGGTCCGGAACGCGTGGCCGCGCGCCTCGAGCGCCTTGCGGAGGATGCGGTAGTTGTAGATCTCCCCATTGAAGACGACGGCCGTCGAGCGGTCCTCGCTCCACATCGGCTGGTCCCCCGTGACCAGGTCGATGATGGCGAGCCGGGCGTGACCGAGGGCGACCGGGCCGTCGTGATAGCACCCGTTCCCGTCGGGTCCGCGGTGGCGGATCGCGTTGGTCATCCGCCCCAGGAGCTCCAGGGACGGCTGTCTGCGATAGTCGACGATGCCCGCGATTCCGCACATGGGAGGCTCTCCGGCTAGATGCGCCGGGTGTCGGCGTCGAGGAACGTGCGGTGCCACTGCTCGAGCACGAGCAGGCACCAGATCCAGGTCCCGTAGTCCCG
>JAEHDN010000308.1 GCA_016880395.1 Candidatus Eiseniibacteriota bacterium | reverse complement strand
TCTACCGGGAGTCGGCCGACTTGCTGACGGTCGCAGTGGGTACGCGACAAGAGCGTGAACAGGCCACGAGCCGCTTGATGCGGCTGTATGCGAAGCCTGCATGGAGCGCTCAGCTTTTGATCATGATCCTCACCCGCAGCGGTGAGATCGGGACGGCGTTCGAAGTCATGGAGAATGCGGCGAACACTCTACCGTACGACTGGCTTATGCTCTGCCCGGACCTGGGCCCTCTTCGTGGGGAAGAGCGTTTCGATCGAATCGCGAGCAAGGCGCACGCCCAGTTCGAGAGAATGCTGACGCTTTTCGAAGAGGCGCGCGCCCGCGGCGAGTTCCCGGAAGCTCTGGAGAGGCCGCTGGCTCTCCTTCTCGCCGATCTCCGCATGTCCCCCGGCAAGGCCGGCGACTGATTAGCCATCGAAGCTCAGCGAAACCTGCGTGGTCGAGGGAGCCGCGAAACTCTGAGGGCACACAGGACGGCACGTCTGGACAAGCCGCTCGATCCTAAGCTACGATCTCGCCGGAGAGATGCGAGAGTGGCTGAATCGGGCGGTCTCGAAAACCGCTATACGCGTAAGCGTATCGAGGGTTCGAATCCCTCTCTCTCCGCCATTTCGAGTGATGGCGCGCGAGGGAGCGCGCGTGCGCCTTGGCTCCCCGGAGAGATGTCCGAGTGGCTGAAGGAGCACGGTTGGAAACCGTGTAAGCATGAAAGTGCTTCGAGGGTTCGAATCCCTCTCTCTCCGCCAGTTTCCGAAGGCCAATCAAAACGTGGGGATGTAGCTCAGTTGGGAGAGCGCCTCGTTCGCAACGAGGAGGTCACCGGTTCGATCCCGGTCATCTCCACCACGCTTCGCGGTACACCTGAGCCGAAGGCCCGGAGTCGCGGCACTGGCCTCCTCGTGGCTTGGCGTTGACGGTCAGTTCCCGCGCAATCGAGAGTCACGAACCCCGTCAGGACCGGAAGGTAGCAGCGGTCAGTGATCGACTCGATGTGCCGCGGATTCGGCTGACCCGAGCCGGTCGCGGGGGGGCTTTGCTTGCGCTCCCCGATCCCGTCTCCATCTCGCTGAGGTAACCCGTGTCGCATCTCGCGCTCGCGCGCAAGTACCGCCCCCAGCGCTTCCGCGATCTGGTCGGCCAGGATCCGGTCCGCCTCACGCTCGAGCGGGCCGTCGCCACCGACCGCGTGGCGCACGCCTACCTCTTCGCCGGTCCCCGCGGCAGCGGCAAGACCACCACCGCGCGGCTCATCGCCAAGGCGCTCAACTGCGCCCGGCGCAAGCCCGGCGAGTCCGAGCCCTGCAACGAGTGCCCGTCCTGCGCCGAGATCACGGCCGGGAACTCGCTCGACGTGCTCGAGATCGACGGCGCGAGCAACCGGGGCATCGAGGAGATCCGGAACCTCCGCGAGAACGTGAAATACGCCGCGTCGGGAGGGAAGTCGAAGGTCTACATCATCGACGAGGCGCACCAGCTCACCGACTTCGCCTGGAACGCGCTCCTCAAGACCCTCGAGGAGCCGCCGGCGCACGTGCGGTTCGTGTTCGCGACCACCGAGCCGCTCGAGGTGCCCGACACGATCGCCTCGCGCTGTCAGGTGTTCGAGTTCCGGCGCCTGAAGAGCGACGAGCTGATCCGCCATCTCGACGAGATTGCCAGGGCCGAGAAGGTCGGGCTGGATCCGGACGCCGCGGCGCTCATCGCGCGCGCCTCCGAGGGAAGCGTGCGCGACGCCCTGAGTCGCCTCGACCAGGCCCTGGCGGTCGCGCCCGGTACGGTCACCGCCACGGTCGTGGCCCAGGTGCTCGGTCTCGCAGGGCTCGACGCCTATTTCGAGCTCGGCGGCGCGATCGCCGCGCGGGACGCGAAGACCGCGCTCGAGACGCTGGACCGCCTCCACGACGCGGGCATGGACGTGGAGGAGCTGGCCGACGGCCTGACGCATCACCTCCGCCAGCTCCTCCTCCTCGCGGTGGATCCGAAGCTCGAGCGGATGATCGACGCCGCCCCCGCTGACCGGGAACGGTATGCCGTACAGGCCAAGGCGTTCCGCGCCGGCGATCTGAGCGCGATGCTCGGGAGGCTCCTCGAGTTCCGCGGCCAGCTCCGCCGCGCGGAGGCTCCGCGCGTGCTCCTCGAGGTCTGCCTGGTCGAGCTCTGCACGATGCCGACCGCGGGCGAGGTGGGGGAGCTCCTGCAGCGGCTCCACGATCTCGAGGCGAGGCTCGGCGGAGGAGCTGCGTCCGGGGCGAGGCCCTCGGCGTCCGCACCGTCGGCGCCGGTCCCGTCTCCGGCCAAGCCGCTTCCGCCCCAGCCTCCCGCCGCCGCTCCGTCGCCGAGGCCGAAGGCGTCGCCTTCGCCGGCGCGCCGCGAGCCGCCTCCCATGGCCGAGGCGAGGCTCGCAGCGCCGGAGGAAGCGCCGTCGCGTTCGCCGGTCGCGGCCCTCGCCCCCGCGGACGAGCCGACGCTCGGCGACTCGGAGCTCGCTCTGCGGTGGCGGCAGATCGTGGACCGCGTGAAGGAGCGGAAGCTCCTCCTCGGAACGTGCCTCGAGGAGGGGCTGGTCCTCGGACTCCAGGGCTCGGTGGTGCGGGTCGCGCTCACCCAGGAGCACTCGTTCCACCGCGCGATGCTCGAGATGAAGGAGAACCGCGACATCCTGAACCAGGAGTTCGAGCGGACGTACGGGCCGGGTGCTACGCTTCTCTGCGTGGGGAGCGATCAGGCCGTGACCGGCGCTGGCGTTCGTCCCGCCCCACGGGATCCAGCCCAGGCGGAGCCCGCCGGGGGCGGACTCGTCCAGAGGATCGTGGAGCTGTTCGACGGCGAGATCCTGGGCCCAGGGCCCGAAGGGAGCAGCGCGACATGAACATCCAGCAGATGCTGAAGCGGGCCCAGGCCCTCCAGGCCAAGATGTCCAAGGCACAGGAGGAGCTGAAGACGAAGGAGCTGATCGGCTCCTCCGGCGGCGGCAAGGTGAAGGTCACGATGAACGGCGCGCAGGAGGTCACCGCGATCTCGATCGATCCGGAGGTCGTGAATCGGGACGAGGCCGATCTCCTCGAGGATCTGGTCCTGACCGCGTTCAAGGATGCCCGCGCCAAGGTGACGAAGCTGGTCGAAGACGAGATGGGCCGCGTCACCGGGGGAGCGGGACTCCCGCCCGGTCTCTTCTAAGGCGGTCCCACCCGCATGCAGTATTCCAGCGCTCTCCTCGAGACCCTCATCGCAGAGCTGACCCGGCTCCCCGGCCTGGGGCGAAAATCCGCCCAGCGGATCGCGTTCCATCTCCTCCGCTCGCCCGAGGCGGACTCGCAGCGACTCGCCTCCGCGATCGTCGAGCTCAAGGCGAACGTGCGCGACTGCTCGATCTGCGGCAACGTGACCGAGACGGACCCGTGCGCCCTCTGCGCCGACTCGCGGCGCGACGCGACCGTGATCTGCGTGGTCGAGCAGCCGATGGACGTGCTCGCCCTCGAGCGGACCGGCGAGTTCCATGGCCGGTATCACGTGCTCAAGGGGGCGCTCTCGCCGGTCGACGGCATCGGCCCGGATCAGCTCCGGCTCAAGGAGCTGCTCGATCGGGTGCGCGGGAATGGCGTTGCCGAGGTGATCGTGGCCACCAACCCCACGGCCCAGGGGGAGGCCACCGCCCTCTACATCGCGCGGCTCCTCCAGTCGGAGCCCGCGGTGAAGGTGACCCGCATCGCGCGCGGCGTGCCGATGGGCTCGGACCTCGAATTCTCCGACCAGATCACCCTCGCCCGGGCGCTGACCGGACGGAAGGAACTCTAAGCCACCGTTTCTAAGTACTTTCCCCTTGACCCCCTCGGCGCCCGCTGAGTAGGGTTCCGCCAATTCCTTTGACGAGGCAACGCGTGGGGAACGCCCTGCGCGGAGCATCCCATGGTGTGGGGGAAATCGGTCTCGCCGCCGGCGTGTGCGCGGGGCAAGGGAAGGACACCCCTTGAGTCGCGTGCGCCGCTGCCATCCAGCGCGCCGCATGACCCAGGTGTCCAGGGAGCCAGGACATGGTCAAGGGAAATTGGGCACTCTTCGAAGAGGACTTCTGGTCGATCAACGCGATCCTCCAGACCCTCATGCGCAGTTCCAGCGCGCGCAGCGTCATGCTGATCGACAAGACGGGGCAGCTCATCAACTCGATCGGCGAGCCTCCCGGGTTCGACGTCACCTCCTTCTCCTCGCTCGCCGCCGCCGACTTCGCCGCCAACGCCCAGCTCGCCGAGATGGTGGGCGAGAAGGATTTCGCGACCCTGGTCCACCAGGGGCAGAACGACAGCCTCTATCTCTCGATGATCGCGAACCGGGTCATCCTGGTCGTCCTGTTCGACCGGAAGACCTCGCTCGGATTGGTCCGCCTCAAGGCCAGGCGAGCCGGCGACGAGCTGCTCGAAGTCCTCAACAAGCTCTTCGACAAGCTCCAGTACCGTAACGAGGAGGTCATCGCGACGCCGCTCGGGGCCGAATTCGCCGCCGAGGCGGAGAGCGAGATCGATAGCCTGTTCTCGGACTAGGGGTATGCGCGCTCCGTGTCGCTGATCAACTACTCGTCCCGGGAGATCAACTGCAAGATCGTCTATTACGGCCCGGGGTTGTGCGGTAAGACGACCAATCTCCAGCACATCTATTCGCGCGTTCCCCAGGAAACCCGGGGGAAGATGATCTCCCTGGCCACGGAGATGGATCGCACGCTCTTCTTCGATTTCCTGCCGCTCGAGCTGGGGCAGATCCGCGGCTTCCGCACGCGATTCCACCTCTACACCGTTCCCGGTCAGGTCTACTACAACGCGAGCCGCAAGCTGATACTGAAGGGGGTCGACGGCATCGTGTTCGTGGCCGACTCGCAGATCGACCGCTTCGACGCGAACGTCGAGAGTCTCGTCAACATGCACGACAACCTGGCCGAGCACGGGCTCGCGGCCGAGAAGATCCCTGTCGTGATGCAGTACAACAAGCGCGATCTGCCGCGCGTGGTCTCGGTGGGCGACCTCGAGCGGGAGCTGAACCCGCAGGGCTCCCCCTTCTACGAGGCGGTGGCGCTCCGGGGCACCGGGGTGTTCGACACACTCAAGCTCGCCTGCAAGCTCGTCCTCAAGACGCTCGGCTGACCACGGTGCGGAAGGTCGCGATCGCGATCGCCACGGGGTTCGGCATCGGCTTTGCCCCCGTCGCACCCGCCACGGTCGCCTCCTTCGCCGTCGCACTCCTCCTGATTCCCGCGGTGGGGCACGTGAGCCCGCTCGTCTGGGGGCTCGCGACCCTGGCGCTGGTACCGGTCGCGGTCTGGTCGGCCGGCGAGGCGGAGCACGGGCTCGGCACGGACGCCAAGCCGATCGTCATCGACGAGGTGGTGGGGATGCTCGTCGGGGGCTGGGGCGTCGCGATGGGCTCGCGGCCGCTCGTCTCCCTCGCGCTCCTCTTCGTCCTCTTCCGCGTGTTCGACATCTGGAAGCCGCTCGGCATCCACCGCTCGCAACGGCTCCCCGGAGGCTGGGGGGTCGTCATCGACGACGTGCTGGCGGGGGTGCTCACGAACGTGGTCCTCCGCGTTGCGGTAGGATGGCTCTCGCCATGAGCGCGGAGATCATCACGATCGGCACCGAGCTCCTGAACGGGCTCGGACGGGACACGAACGGCGCGCGGATCGCGGCCATGCTCGCCTCGATCGGGATCGAGGTCCACTACCAGACGACCGTCGGCGACGACGCCTCCCGGATGGCCGACGTGTTTCGCGCCGCGGCGCACCGGGCCCAGGTCGTGATCACGACCGGAGGCCTCGGCGCCACTTCCGACGACCTCACCCGCAAGACCATCGCCACCGTCTTCCGCCGGCGCCTGGTGCTCGACGAGGCCGTCCTCGACCACATCCGCGCCCGCTTCCGGGTGCGGGGGATCGAGATGCCGGCCATCAACGAGGCGCAGGCGCTGGTCCCGCGCGGCGCCCGGATCATCGAGAACCCGCGCGGGCTCGCTCCCGGCCTCCACTTCACGCACCTCGAGACCGACTACTTCTCGCTCCCCGGGGTGCCCGCGGAGGCGGACGCCATGATGGAGGGCTACGTCCTTCCGTACCTCCGCGCGCGGCGACCGGCGATTCCCGCGACGCGCCGGGTGGTGCGCACGGTGGGCGTGTCGGAGTCGGTGCTCGCGGAGCGGCTCCGGACCGTCGAGGCCGAGGAGGAGCGGATCCGGGTCGGCTACCTGCCCCACATCCACGGCGTGGACATCACGCTGGCGCCGATCGCTCCGGACCTCGCCTGGATGGAGGACGTGCTCGACCGCTGCGAGCGGCGGGTGCGCGAGCTGGCGGGGGAGCACGCATTTGGATCGGAGGGGGACACGCTCTCGGCCGTCTTGGGAGCGCTCCTCCTCGAGCGGCGCGCCACCCTGGCCACGGCCGAATCCTTCACGGCCGGAGCGGTCGGGGCGACGATCACCGCGACCCCGGGGGCGTCGCGCTACTACCTCGGAGGGATCATCGCCTACTCGAACCGGGCCAAACAGGAGCTCCTCGGCGTGCGCGCGACGACTCTCGAGCGGCACGGCGCGGTGAGCGCGGAGGCGGCCGAGGAAATGGCCGCCGGCGCCCGGGCGCGCTTCGATTGCGACGTCGCGCTCTCCAGCACGGGAATCGCGGGGCCGGACGGCGGGAGCGCGGAGAAGCCGATCGGGCTCGTCTACTTCGGTGTCGCCACCGCGGAAGGCGTGCGGAGCGCTCGCTTCGTCCTGCCTGGGACCCGGGCCGAGATCACCGGCCGCTCGGTGGCCTACCTCCTCGATCTCGCCCGGCGCCAGCTCGCGCCGGCCGCCGTGTGAGCGGGGATCTCACCCGCACCTTCGTCGCGCTCCTCCTTCCGGAGGACTGGATGGCGTACCTGGCGGAGCTCGTGCGGAATCTGGCCCCGAAGACCTCGGGGGTGTCCTGGATCCGGCCGGAGAACTTCCACCTGACGATCCGCTTCCTGGGGGACCTCGGCGATTCCGGAGTGCGCCGCGTCTGCGACCAGGTGACCGAGGCGGCCTCGACCCTCACCGCTCAGGCGGCCAGGCTGGGGGAGCTGGGCGCTTTCCCGAACCTCGCGCGTCCGCGCGTGCTCTGGCTCGGGTTCTCGGAGGGGCGCGCCGAGGTGGAGGCTCTTGGCAAGAGCGTGAACGACGCGCTCCGCCGGGGTGGGTTCGGTCCCCCCGACAAGCCGTTCCGCCCCCACCTCACGCTGGCCCGCGTGCGCGAGGGGGCGCGCGGCCTGGAAGCGGTCCGCGAGGCGGCGATTCCGCCCCGGCCAGCAGCCGGACTTCTCGACCGGATCGACGTGATGAAAAGTGACCTGCATCCGGCCGGCGCCCGCTATACTGCGCTCACGGAGGTTCGCCTCCGGCCGCCGGGCGGCATCGCCCCGACTCCGCCGCAGACCGGCACGAGCCTGGAGCCCTAAAACCACAAAACATCCAGCTTCGCCCCGACCCGAACCCGGCGTCCCGGTATGGATCGCCAGAACCAGATCAGGGGGAATTGCGACATGGCAGGGAATCCGACCACCCGGGAAACGAGCAAGGAGCGCTCGAAGGCGCTGGAGCTCGCCGTGCAGCAGATCGAGCGCCAGTTCGGCAAGGGCGCGATCATGAAGCTCGGCGAGGAATCGGCGCGCGTGCAGATCGACTCGATTCCGACAGGCTCGATCGCGCTGGACGCCGCGCTCGGCATCGGGGGCGTGCCGCGAGGCCGCGTCATCGAGATCTACGGGCCGGAATCGTCCGGCAAGACGACGCTCGCGCTCACCATCATCGCCCAGGCCCAGAAGGCCGGCGGAAACGCGGTCTTCATCGACGCCGAGCACGCGCTCGACGCGAAGTACGCGCACCGGCTCGGCGTGGACATCGAGAGCCTCCATGTGGCCCAGCCCGACACGGGCGAGGAGGCGCTCGAGATCGCCGAGCACCTGGTGCGAAGCGGCGCGGTCGACGTCATCGTCATCGACTCGGTGGCGGCGCTCGTGCCGAAGGCCGAGATCGAGGGCGAGATGGGCGATTCGCACATGGGGCTCCAGGCGCGCCTCATGTCGCAGGCCCTCCGGAAGCTGACCGGCACGATTTCCAAGTCCAAGACGACCGTCATCTTCATCAACCAGATCCGCATGCAGATCGGCGTGATGTTCGGCAATCCGGAGACCACCACCGGAGGCCGCGCGCTCAAGTTCTACGCTTCCGTGCGCATGGACATCCGCCGGATCGGCGCGATCAAGGAAGGCGACGTCGTCATCGGCAGCCGCGTGAAGGTGAAGGTCGTGAAGAACAAGGTCGCTGCTCCCTTCAAGGAAGGCGAGTTCGACATCCTCTACAACGAGGGGATCTCCCGCCACGGCGAGCTCCTCGACCTCGCTGTCGACCGGAACCTCGTGCAGAAGAGCGGCACCTGGTTCTCCTACGGCGAGGAGCGAATCGGCCAGGGGCGTGAGAACGCCCGCATGTGGCTGAAGGAGCATCCGGACGCGGCCTCGGAGCTCGAGACCAAGCTCCGCGACGCCCTGGGCCTGACGCGCGCTTCCGAGGACGGGGCCGAGCCGGTGGCGGCCACGCCCGAAGCCCGCGGGGAGCGCCGGGTCCGTATCTGAGCCATGCCGGTCCGGCCGGACCGGGCGGCGTCCGAGGATGCGGCCAAGGACGCCGCGCTCCGCATGCTGGGGCAAGCGCCCCGCACGGAGCGTGAGATCCGTGATCGATTGTTGACGCGCGGATTCGTCCCGCACGCGGTGGAGGGCGCTCTCGAGCGCCTTCGCCGCGTGTCGCTCCTGGACGACCGCGCGTTCGTGCGCGCGTACCTGCACTCCGAGGTGCCGCGCCGGCCGCAGGGGCGGCGGCTCCTCGTGGCCACCCTGAAGCGACGCGGCGTTCCGACGGTCCTGATCGAGGAGCTGGACCAGCTTCTCGGCGAGGACCCGGATCTGGTCGAGCGCGCCCTCGACCAGGAAGAGGGGCGCGCGCGCGCGGCGCTCGCGCAGATCGCTCGCCGGGCGGGGGCCACGCGCCGGGCAGGGGATCTCGAGGCCGCGCGACGGATGATGGGCGCGCTCGTGCGGCGCGGATTCGACTGGGGCCTGGTGCGGGACCTGATCCCGGCCGGGACCGAAACCACGGAGTGACCCGGACCACGTGAAACGAGCGACCAGCAACGAGCTCCGGCGGCTCTTCCTCGACTTCTTCGTCGAGCGGGGGCATCCGCACCTGCCCCAGGCTCCTCTCGTCCCGCTCGACGACCCCACGCTCCTCTTCACGTCGGCAGGCATGGTGCCGTTCAAGCCCTACTTCTCGTCGCCGCTGCCGCCCCCCACGCGCCGCGCGGTGACGGTGCAGCGCTGCCTCCGGCTCACCGATGTGGAGCAGGTGGGACAGACGGTGCGCCACGCGACCTTCTTCGAGATGCTCGGCAACTTCTCCTTTGGAGACTACTTCAAGAAGGAGGCGATCGAGTGGGCCTGGGAGTTCTCGACCCAGGTGCTCGGCATGCCGAAGGAGCGGCTCTGGCCTTCGGTCTACATGGACGACGACGAAGCCTTCGATCTCTGGGCGAAGCACATTGGCCTCGGCGCGGACCGGATCACGCGGCTCGGCGAGAAGGACAACTTCTGGGGCCCGGCCGGCGGCACAGGCGCGTGCGGTCCCAGCTCCGAGATCTACTGGGACCAGGGCCCGGGCGCAGGCTGCCAGCGGCCGGCGTGCGCTCCGGGATGCGATTGCGAGCGCTACCTCGAGTTCTGGAACCTCGTCTTCCCCCAGTTCGACCAGCTGCCGAGCGGGGAGCGCCAGCCGCTCGCCAATCGCGGCATCGACACCGGCATGGGGCTCGAGCGCCTGGCGATGATCATCCAGGGCTCGCCCTCGGTCCAGGACAACGACCTGCTCGCGCCCATTGGCGACGCGGTGCGCCGCATGGGGAGCGCCGCGGACGCAGGGACGGAGCGCGGACGCCGGGCCGTGCGGGTGATCACCGACCACGCGCGAGCGCTCGTCTTCACGATTGCCGAAGGTGTACGTCCCTCCAACGAGGGACGAGGCTACGTCGTGCGCCGCCTCCTCCGCCGCGCGGCCCGCTTCGGCCGGGACGTTGGGATCCAGGGACCCTTCCTCGCGCGGCTGGTCCCGACCGTCGTGGCGCAGATGAGCGTCTACGAGGAGTACGGCTATCTGAAGCGCGAGGAGGGCATCGTCGCGGACGCGATCCGCGAGGAGGAGTCCCGCTTCGCGGAGACACTCGAACAGGGGGTCGCGCGCTTCGAGGAGACCGCGGCCACGCTCGAGAAGCGCCGCGAGACGACCTTCCCGGGCGCGGTCGCCTTCCAGCTCTACGACACGTTCGGATTCCCGCTCGACCTCACGGTGGAGATGGCGAGGGAGCGCGGGCTCGGGGTGGACGAGGCCGGCTACGAGGCGGCCATGCAGGAGCAGCGCGAGCGCGCGCGCAAGGCGGGCCGGTTCGAGACGCGCCGGGCCGATGCGGGACCCTGGCAGACGCTCACCGAGGGGCCGCATTCCGCGTTCGTGGGCTACGACGCGTGGGCGCTCGACGGCGTGTCGATCCGCTCCCTCCGGGAGGTCGGAGGGGGCGACGGCGCCCCGCGCGAGGTGGAGCTGACGCTCGACCGCACACCCTTCTATCCCGAAGGCGGCGGGCAGGTCGGCGACACCGGCTGGCTCCTCGCGGCGGGCGACGAATCGGGGTCGCGCCTCCGCGTGCGCGACACCTACCGCGACGGCGACGCCATCGTGCACCGCGCCGAGGTGGCGCAGGGCTCCGCGGGCGCGGGTCCATATCGCGCCGTGGTCGACGCGGAGAAGCGCGCGGCCACGCAACGCAACCACACCGCGACCCACCTCCTCCACGCGGCGCTCCGCGCCCGGCTCGGCACGCATTTGAAGCAGGCGGGCTCGCTCGTCGCGCCCGACCGGCTCCGGTTCGACTTCTCTCACGGGAAACCGCTCACCCCCGAGGACGTCCACGCGATCGAGAGCGCGGTCAACGAGCGCGTGCTCGCGGATTTCGAGGTTCGGACCGAGGTCACCTCGCTCCAGGAAGCGCAGGCAAAAGGCGCCATGGCGCTCTTCGGGGAGAAGTACGGCGAGCGGGTGCGGCAGGTCATCGTGGACGAGTACAGCCGCGAGCTGTGCGGCGGCTGCCACGTGCGGCGGACGGGGGAGATCGGCTACTTCCGGGTCGAGTCCGAGGCCGCGATCGCCGCGGGCACGCGCCGGATCGAGGCGGTCACCGGGACCCTCGCCTACGCGCACGCCGAGCGCGACCGCGCGCTCCTGCGCGAGCTCGCTTCGCGCCTCGGCGCGCCGAGGGAGCAGATCGCCGCGCGGCTCGTCACGCTGCAGGAGGAGACGAAGCGGCTCCAGGAGGAGCGAAGCCGTCAGGGGAAGGATCAACTCCGCACGCGCGTGGCCGAGCTGGTGCGGGCCGCGCAGGGCGGGGAGCCGCCCATCGTGCTGGCTCTGGTGGAGGCATCGGGCGTGGAGGAGCTGCGCGAGGCGAGCGATCTCGTGCGGCAGGGCCTTCCGCGCGGCGGCGGCCTTCTCGCGGCGGTGATCGACGGCAAGCTCTCGGTGGCGGCCGCGGTCGGCGCCGAGGCGGTCGACCGGCTTCCGGCGGACGCCTGGGTGCGCGATGCCGTGTCGGTGGTGGGAGGCAAGGGAGGAGGCAAGCGGGAGCTGGCGGTCGCGGGAGCCAAGGACGCATCGCGCGTGCACGAGGTCCTGGACCGGGGGGGCGCCTTCGCGAAGGAGCGTCTCGAGCAGCCAACGGGAGGGAATCGATGAAGGCGCTCATTCTGAGCGGCGGCAAGGGAACCCGGCTCCGGCCGATCACGCACACGAGCGCAAAGCAGCTCGTGCCGATCGCCAACAAGCCGATCCTCTTCTACGGCATCGAGGCGATCCGGGACGCGGGGGTGACCGACGTCGGCATCGTCGTGGGGGACACGGAGCCCGAGATCCGCGCGGCGGTCGGCGACGGGTCGGCGTTCGGTGTCAAGGTCACCTACATCCGACAGCAGGCGCCGCTCGGCCTTGCGCACGCGGTGAAGGTCTCGCACGACTTCCTGAAGGACGACTCGTTCGTCATGTATCTCGGCGACAACCTGATCCTCGACGGCATCACGCCGCTGGTCGAGGAGTTCCGCCGGGACCACCCGAACAGCCAGATCCTCCTCGCCAAGGTGCCACATCCCGAGGAGTTCGGCGTGGCCGAGCTGGACGGGAACCGGATCGTGCGGCTCGTCGAGAAGCCCAAGCAGCCCCGCTCCGATCTCGCGCTCGTCGGGGTCTACATGTTCGACGCGACCATCTTCGAGGCGGTCGACGCGATCAAGCCCTCCTTCCGGAACGAGCTGGAGATCACGGACGCGATCCAGTACCTGATCGACCAGGGGCGCGTCGTCCATCATCACGTGATCGGGGGCTGGTGGAAGGACACGGGAAAGCTCGAGGACATTCTCGAGGCGAACCGGATGGTCCTCTCGCGCGCCAAGCGCGCCATCCACGGGACGGCCGACGCGGACACGCGGATCGAGGGGGACGTCGTGGTCGGGAAGGGGAGCGTCGTGACGAACTCGCTCCTCCGGGGGCCGCTCTGCGTGGGCGAGCGCTGCCGGATCGAGAACGCCTACATCGGGCCCTTCACCTCGATCTACGACGACGTCAAGATCCGGAACAGCGAGATCGAACACTCGATCGTCCTGGAACGCTGCACGATCGAGGACATCCCGGTGCGGATCGAGGCCAGCTTGATCGGCAAGGAAGTTCGCATCCAGCGCTCCCGTCGGAAGCCCTCGGCCTACCGTTTCATGGTCGGGGACGCGAGCTCGGTGGACGTCCTCTAGCCGGGGCATGCGCCTCCTCGTCACGGGTGCCAACGGCATCCTCGGCCACGCCATCGCGGAGCGGCTGGGTGATTCGCACACGCTCCTCCTCTGGGGACGCGAGGAGGCCGACCTCACCGACGCCGCGCAGGTCGAAGTCGCCGCGCGCGGGCTCACCTTCGACGCCGTGGTCCACGCGGCCGCCATGACCGACGTCGATCGCTGCGAGAGCGAGAGCGACCTCGCCTTCCGCTCCAACCGCGACGCGACGCGCCACATGGGCGCGCTCGCGCGGGAGCGCGGCGCGACGCTCGTCTACGTGAGCAGCGACTACGTCTTTGACGGAACGAAGGCCTCCCCCTACCTCGAGGAGGACCCGACGGGCCCGCGGAGCGTGTACGGCCGCTCGAAGCTTGCTGGCGAGGAGGCGGTCGCGGCCTCGGGCGCGCCCTATCTGATCGTGCGCACGTCGTGGCTCTTCGGTGCGGGCGGACGGAACTTCGTCGACACGATCGCGGGAAAGCTGGCCCAGGGGGCGCCGCTCCGGGTTGTGGTCGACCAGCGCGGATCGCCTACATACGCCCGCGATCTCGCGCACGCGATCGAGCTGCTCCTCCGGCGCGGCGCGCAGGGGATCGTGCACGCCACCAACTCCGGACAGACCACCTGGTATGGATTCGCGCGCGAGATCGCGGGCGTGCTCGGGGTGACCCACGCGGACATCACGCCGGTCGCGACCGAGGAGTTCCCGCGCCCGGCGCCGCGCCCGCGATACTCGGTGCTCTCGGGGGCCCGCTTCCGCGCGCTCACCGGGGAGAACCTCAGGCCCTGGGAGGAGGCGGTGCGTCACTACCTGACCGCGCGCTCCTCCGCGACGGCGGAGGCGCGGTGAGCCGGCGCGTGGCCCGGTCGTCGCGAACCGGGGCCGGAGCGCGGCGCGCCCGAACGCGGTCACCGGTGGAGAGCAGCGTCCGTCGCGGCCTCGCCGACGGGGCGCGACTGCTCGCCCTGACGCTCGAGCGGGAAGGGGAACGGATCGAGGCGATGGCGGACCTCTTCGCGCGGGCCGCCACTCGGCGGAACACGATCTTCTTCTGCGGGAACGGCGGCAGCGCCGCCGAGGCGCAGCACTTTGCGACGGAGCTGGTGGGTCGGTTTCTGCTGGACCGCCAGGCGCTGCCCTCGGTCGCCCTGACAACGGACACCTCGCTCCTCACCGCGGTCGGCAATGACCTGGGCTTCGCCCAGGTCTTCGCCCGGCAGGTCGAGGCGCTCGGGCGGCCGGGGGACCTCCTCGTGGCGATGACGACGAGCGGTCGCTCTCCGAACATCCTCGCGGCCATTCGAGCGGCTCGACGCCGAGGCATGGCCGTGGTCGGCATGACCGGAGCGGCGGGGGCGGCCTTTGCGCGGCGCTGCGACGTCGCCCTGGTCGTGCCGAGCCGGGAAACCCCGCGCATCCAGGAGGTTCATCTCGTGGTGGGGCATCTGTGCTGCGAGCGGGCCGAGGCCGCGCTCCACTCGAAACCCAGGAGGCCGCGCGCGCGTCCATGAGGCCCCTTCTCGAGTCGATGCGGGTCTACCAGTGGACCAAGAACCTGGTCCTCTTCGCCGGGCTCGTCTTCACGTTGAAGATCCTCGATCCCTCGTTCACCCTTCCGGCGATCGCGGGCTTCTTCACCTTCTCCCTCGCGGTCTCGGGGATGTACCTGCTCAACGACGTCCTCGACGTGGAGCGGGACCGGCTGCATCCGGAGAAGCGCCGCCGCCCGGTCGCGTCGGGAAGTCTTCCGGTGCCCGCCGCGACCGCGGCGGGAGTCCTCCTGCTCGCGGTCGGGCTCGGCGGGTCCTATCTCATCGGGCCTCGCTTCGGCGCCATGGCGCTCGCCTACGTTTTCCTCACCCTTGCATACTCGCTCGTGCTGAAGCGAATCGTGCTCCTCGACGTCGTATCGATTGCGCTCGGGTTCGTGGTCCGCGCCGCTGCCGGCGTGGAGCTCCTGCGGGACCGCGCCCCGGGCGGCCCGGAATCGATCGAGCTCTCGCCCTGGCTCCTCGTGTGCGCGTTCTTCCTCGCGCTCTTCCTCGCGATCGGGAAGCGCCGCCACGAGCTGATGGTGCTCGAGGCGGACGCCTCGCGTCATCGCGTTGCGCTCGGGTCCTACACCGCCAAGCTTCTCGACCAGCTCGTTGCGGTCGTCACGAGCGCCACCGTGCTCGCCTACTCGGTCTACACGATCGCCCCCGAGACGCTGGCCAAGTTCGGCGGGCGTCCGCTCTACCTCACGATCCCGTTCGTGCTCTACGGCATCTTCCGCTATCTCTACCTGATGTACGCGGAGGAGAAGGGGGGGAACCCCTCGGAGCACCTGCTTCGCGATCGCGCCACGCTCGTCAACGTCCTCCTCTGGTGCGCCGCCGTCCTCGCCATCCTCACGTGGCCGCGACCCTGAAACGGGCAGCGCCCGCTCCGCTCCGCGTCCGCTGTCCGGCGAAGATCAACCTCGGGCTCTGGATCCTCGGCCGACGCGCGGACGGATATCACGAGATCGACACCATCCTCCAGACGATCGGGCTCGAGGACGACATCACGATCGAGGCGCAACCGGACGGCTTCTCCCTCGAGACGAGAGGAATTCCGATTCCCGGTGAGGCGCCGAACCTGGTGACCAGGGCCTGGAATCTCCTCGTGGAGCGAGCCGGTGGGCGCCTCCCGCACGGCGTTCGCGCCACGCTCGTGAAGCGGATCCCGGTGGGGGCCGGACTCGGCGGCGGGAGCAGCGACGCCGCCGGATTCCTCGTGGGGGCCGATCGCTTGCTCGGCCTGGGTCTCGCGGCGGACGAGCTGCGCGAGCTCGCGGCGCGCCTCGGATCGGACGTTCCCTTCTTCCTCCGCGGGGGCACCGCACGTGCGACCGGCCGTGGTGAGCGGGTGAGACAACTTTGTCCCATCGAACCGCTCTGGATCGTGCTCGTGTCTCCACCTGTCGCTGTTTCAACGAGTTGGGCCTACGGGCGGGTCAGAATGGGATTGACACAACTTGACGATCGCGCTACGTTTCTCGAGTCCGCACTCGTGAGCCGCGATTGGAACGCAGCTTGGGACGAGATGCGAAACGATTTCGAGGACGTTGTCCTTCCGGGGTTACCAGTACTCGCCGCGCTCCGACACGCCCTCATCGGCAGCGGCGCGGCGAAGGCGCTGCTTGCCGGGAGCGGTTCGACCCTCTTCGGTATCCAGCGCACTCGTGAGGACGCCCTCGCGCTCGCGAATGGAGTCGCGGGACGGGGCGCGCAGGTTCGAGTGGTTCGCACTCTGGAGCGTGGTGCCGTCGTGACTTCTCTCGCGTAGCGTCCGGTCGGGGAGGTGCGGCGGGCGAGTGCCAGAGTCCTGGTTGGGGGGTCAGGGGACGCCGAGGGATCGGCCTCCGGAACTCGAGGTGGTGAGACGCATGACACTCGAGATCACTGAAGTGCGGATTTCGCTCAGGGAAGACGACAAGTTGAAAGCGTTCGCCAGCATGACCTTCAACGACGCGTTCGTCATCCGCGGCCTCAAGATCATCGAGGGGACGAACGGAATGTTCGTGGCCATGCCGAGCCGGAAACGCCCCGATGGGACGTACCAGGACGTGGCGCATCCCATCAACAACGAGACGCGAAAGTTCATCGAGGATCGCATCCTCGACGAGTACGAGCGGGAGCGCTCGAAGCTGCAGTCTTCCCTGATCGGAACGACGCTGTAGAAGTGTTGGGGCGCTCTGGCTCCGTTGGGGCGTCGGCAAGTAGTAAGCCAGGAGACTTTGGATCTCCCATTCGGAGGTTCGCTCCTCTGGCTCCGTTGGGGCGTCGGCAAGTGGTAAGCCAGGAGACTTTGGATCTCCCATTCGGAGGTTCGAATCCTCCCGCCCCAACCACGTATCCGAGGGGCGGCGGAGAAAGCTAGGTCTTCACCCGCGGGCCGGATGGCCGGCCGCGGAATCGACCCAGGACCATCGTGACATCGATCACGGGCCCCGGAGGGTTGCCCTCCGGTCCGTCGAGCGCCGCGCGGCGCATCGGGCCCGATTGACGAAGTCGTCAATCGGTCTTTGGGTCGTTTTCATTTTGAGGTTCGGAACCCGGGAGGACGCGATGACGGTGAAGCTGGCTACGGATCGACGCGCGGCGCCCTCGATCAAGGCACAAGCGGAAGCGCCGCGGCTGCGCTCCGCGGAAACGCGCCTGCGCCTCTTCACGGGGAACGCGAACCGGCCACTGGCCGCAGCGATCTGCGACAACCTGAACATCGAGCTGGGCGACGCGACGGTGGACCAGTTCGCGGACGGCGAGACCTGCGTCAAGATCAACGAGAACATCCGCGGGGCGGACATCTTCATTGTCCAGCCGACGTTCGCCCCGGCGACGAATCTGATGGAGCTCCTCGTGATGATCGACGCGGTGCGCCGCGCCTCAGCGCGGCGCGTCACGGCGGTCATCCCCTATTTCGGATTCCAGCGGCAGGATCGCAAGGACCAACCGCGGGTCCCGATCACGGCCAAGCTCGTCGCGAACCTGATCACGACGGCGGGGGCGGATCGCGTGATGACGATGGATCTCCACTCGGCGCAGATTCAGGGGTTCTTCGACATTCCCTTCGACCACCTCTACGCGGCGCCGGTGCTCGTCGATCACTACATGCGCCTGGCGATTCCCGACGTCGCGGTCGTGGCTCCCGACATCGGCAGCGTGAAGATGGCGCGCGCGTACGCGAAGCGCCTGAGCGGGAACCTCGCGATCGTCGACAAGCGGCGGCCGCGTCCCGATGCGGTGGAGATGATGAACGTGATCGGCGACGTCGAAGGCAGGAACGTGGTGATCTTCGACGACATCGTGAGCACCGCCTCGACGCTGGTCGAGGCGGCGCGCGCGGTCCGGGAGGCGGGCGCCCGGGAGGTCTACGCCGCCTGCACGCACGGGGTTCTCTGCGGCGACGCACTGGAGCGGATCACGAACTCCGACGTGAGGGAGCTCGTGATCACGGACAGCATTCCGCATACGCCGGGCAGCCTGCCGGCCAAGATCCGCGTGCTCTCGGTGGCGTCGCTGCTCGGCGAAGCGATCCGCCGGATCCATGACGAAGAATCGCTGAGCTCGCTGTTCGTTTGAGACCGGAACGGAGGTAGCGGCACCATGGCCATGCATGCACTGAAGGGCGCGCGCCGGAGCAATGTCGGCAAGGGCGTCGCGCGCAAGCTCCGCCAGGCGGGGAGCATCCCGGCCGTCTATTACGGCCGCGGTGAAGATCCGATCCCCCTCACGGTGGGGCTGAAGGACCTCGAGGACGTGATCGAGCGGGCCGAGGGCTCGAACGTCATCGTCGACCTCAAGGTGGACGGGGACGGAGCGGGAGATCGCAAGGCGCTCATCCGCGAGATCCAGCGGGATCCGGTCGGCGGCACGATCCTTCACCTCGATCTCCAGCACATCTCGCTCACCGAGACGATCACGGTCGAGATCCCGGTGGTGCTCGTCGGCACACCGACCGGCGTCAAGGACGGCGGAGGCATCCTGGAGCACCTCCTCCGCGACGTCGAGGTGGAGTGCCTCCCGACCGACATTCCGTCGCGGATCGAGATCGACGTCAGCGCGCTCAACATCGGCGACTCGCTCCACGTGAGCGACCTGAGGGCGGAGCGGGTGACGATCGTCACCGAAGCGGGGCGGACGATCGCCACCGTGGTGCCGCCGACGGTGCTCGAGGAGGCCAAGCCGGCCGAGGAGGTCGCTGTGGCCGAGCCGGAGCTGGTGAAGGAGAAGAAGGAGACGGAGGAGTCGGGAGGCAAGGAAGGTTAACGAGGTCCGGGTGGTCGTGGGCCTGGGCAATCCCGGCTCGGAGTACGCCGACACGCGCCACAACGCGGGCTTCCGCGCTGTGGACGCGCTGGCCGGCAAGCTCGCGCGCGCCACGGGATGGACCCGGAGCGGAGGCGCCCTTCGCGCCAAGGGCCGGGCGGGACGCCACGACGTGACCCTCGTGAAGCCGCAGGAATTCATGAACCGGAGTGGCGGTGCCATGCGCGCGCTGCTTGCGGAGGGCTGGGTGCTCTCGGAGCTGCTCGTGGTGTACGACGACGTCTACCTGCCGCTGGGAGCGATCCGCATTCGTCCCGGCGGCGGATCCGGAGGGCACCAGGGGCTCGAGTCGATCCTGGCCTCGACCGGATCGGGGGAGTTCCCGCGGCTTCGGATCGGGGTGGGACCGGCGCCGCGCGCGCAGGACCTTCCCGAATACGTGCTGGCTCCGTTTTCGGAGACGGAGCGGGAGACGGTGCCGCGGGTGATCGAGGCGGCCGCTGATTGCGCGTTCGATGCGGTGGCGGAGGGCCTCGCGAAGGCCATGAACCGCTGGAATCGTTTCGGGCGCGATGACTTGGACGAGTGAGGAGACGATGAAACTGTACGAGACGACGATCATTTTCGATCCGGGCCTCGAGGAGGCACGAGTGAACGAGGAGATGGAGCGGGTGACGCAGCCGATCGCGCAGGCGGGAGGCGAGGTCATCGAGGTGCAGCGCTGGGGCAAGCGCAAGCTCGCCTACATGATCGGCAAGCGGCGGGACGGCACCTACGTTCACGTGAAGCACAAGAGCCCGCCGACGCTGGTGGCGGAGATGGACCGCCGCTTCCGGCTGAACGAGAGCGTGATCCGACACCTGACCGTGATCGCTCCCAAGGAGAGCCCGAAGCCGGAAGAGCCCGCGAAGGCGGGCGACGAAGGCGAGAAGACCGCCGCCGCCGCAGCACCAGCGGCCGGAGAATAGCGTCGCCCCGCGGGGTACGACGGAAACCGAACGAGGAGGATACGGATGGCTCGCGACGGCGAATCGCGGTCGTTTCGACGCAAGTTCTGCAAGCTCTGCTTCGACAAGGTGGATCGGATCGATTACAAGGATGATCGCCGGCTGACGCGCTTCATCACGGACCGGGGGAAGATCGTGCCGCGTCGCATCTCCGGGACGTGCGCCCGGCATCAGTCCCAGATCACCGAAGCCGTGAAGCGCGCGCGCATCCTGGCGCTCTTGCCGTTCACCAGTGAACAGTACCGCTGAGCCGGCACGGCCGGCAGCCGTGCTCGAAGGGGCCCGCGTCCTCGGGGCGCTGCTCCTCGGCGCGGGAATGATCGCAGTCGCATCGAGCGACATGCCGGCGCCCCTTCCCTGGGCCTACGGGCTCCTGCCGGTCGGCGTGCTCTGGCTCGCGCGGCGCCTGGGGCTCTTGCTGGGGCTGCTCGCCGCCACGTCCACGCTGGGCGCGGTCTACGCCGCGGGCGTGACGGAGCCGTCGCAGCTCTTCTTCGTGGCCGTGCTCGCGGGGTCGGGCCTCTGCTTCGCGGCCTGCGCCCGGCGGGGCGTGAGCGCATCGACGACGCTGGCCGTCGCCGCCGCGCCGGTGCTCCTCGTCGCGGCCGGCTATCTCGTCTTCGGCGGATTGGACGAGCTGAGCCGCCTCCTGGCCGAGCGGATGGAGAGTCTGCGCCGGTACGAGGCCGAGTACCGGGTCTCACAGACGATCGGCATGTCGGCGGTCGAGTTCGAGCATGCGCTGGAGCGGACGGGCAAGATCTGGTCCGCGCTCCTGCCCTCGCTCTTCGCGATGAAGTGGGTGATGGTGCTCGCAATCAACTGCTGGCTCGCCTCGGTTCTCTTCCAGGACGCGGACGGGTTCCCGGCTTTCGCCGAGTTCTCGACGTGGCGGGTCCATCCGGTAGGGGCCTGGGCGGCCGCGCTGGCGCTGGGGCTCATCGCGGTCCGGCTGACCCCGGCACTCGAAGCTGGCTACAACATCGCCTTTCCGCTGGCCATCGCGTACACCATCCAGGGGTTCGCCGTGGCCCGGTTCATGGGGATCGCATTCGAGGTGAAGGGGATCGTGCAGTTGGCCGTGCTGTTCCTGGTGGCGCTTCTGCCGGTGCTGCTGGTCGTGTTCCTGGGAATCGGCTTCTTCGACGCGTGGTACGACTTCCGCCGCCGCGCCGTGGCGGGCCTGACCGGTCCGTGGGGCGAGGGGGGCGGGAACCAACGATAGGAGAGAGGGAGGAACGATGGACGTCATACTGCTGGAGGACATCAACGGTCTGGGCAAGCGGGGCGCGTCGGTCAAGGTGGCCGACGGCTACGCGCGAAACTTCCTTCTGCCGCGCCGCAAGGCCATCGAGGCCATGGGGAACTCCCAGGCCGTGTTCCGTGATCGCGAGCGCGCGCGGCTCTCGCTCGAGCAGAAGCACCGCCAGGCGGCCGAGGCGCTCAAGAGCCGGCTCGCCCAGGTCTCGCTTCAGTTCAGCGTGCAGGTCGGCGAGGAAGACCAGCTCTACGGCTCGGTGTCCGTGGCCGACATCCACCAGGGGCTCGAGGCGCAGGGTTTCGCGATCGAGCGCCGGAACATCCGCCTCGCCGAGCCGCTCAAGGCGCTCGGCATGTTCGAGGTTCCGGTCCACCTCTTCCAGGACATCGAGGCTCCTGTGAAAGTGTGGGTCGTCCGCCAATGATGTCCGACCGCGCGATTCCGTCTCCCTCCCGCGGACGAGCGCACCGCGCGCCGGCCGCTCTGCTTCTCGCCGTGCTCGTCGTCGCGGGCTGCTCCGGGGGTCCGCATCCCGCCCAGGGCCCGGGTGCATCCACAGCGTCGGGGGCCAAGGTATGGAGACCGGGACAGCCGGACACGACCGGTCCCGTTCTCGCGGTCGTGGGGACGCGGCGGATCACCCGGCACGAGGTGGACTC
>JAEHDN010000046.1 GCA_016880395.1 Candidatus Eiseniibacteriota bacterium | reverse complement strand
TGGGTAGTTGATTAGATTAGGTAGCCAGGTAGGATGAAGATAGAAAACGGAATTTTGTTAAGGTTTTCATGTTTAGGAAATGGAGTTAGTGATTTTTCTTTTAGATCTTCTCTACGAGGTCGGATGCTCCTCGCGTCGGACGATCAGTTCTCCACGGGGCTCTTCTCGTCGCTGGGCTACTGCATGTCCCCGGCGGAAGCGGAATTCCTGCAGACGAACCAGACCTTCGCCGCCATGGCTGCCGGCAGCATCGGTGGGCAGGACATGACCTCCGATTTCTACAACCTGAGCACGTTCACCGATCCGCTCCCGACGAATCAGGACCCATTCGGCAATCAGTGCCGTGATCTGACCGCGGTGGCTACCGCGCTCGCGCAGCCGGGGAGCGGCTACGACGTCTTCGTGTCGAAAGTCACGCAAGGGGGCCTCCTGCTGAACGTCGAGGCCCACGCCAACCGCTACCTGCTCGCGCACGAGCGCTTCTACTGCACCGGATCCCCGAGGGGTGCATGCAGCTCCAGCTTCCCGGGGCCGGGTAGGATCGACAACGTGGGGCGCCCCGTGTTCCTGATGGTGTGGGGCTGCCACGCGAACCAGTTCGCGGACGGCCCCATCCTGGCCGAGGGCAGTACCGACAGCTCCGACGCGATCGGGGAGCAGTGGCTCCTCCTCAACAATCGGGGCTCGATCGGCTCCATGGGGAGCAGCGCCTACGAGTTCCTGGACACCAACTCCTCCTTCAATCTCGCCGTCGCCGAGGCCTTCTTCACGCGTCCTCCGGCGCCGGTGCCGCCGAGCAGCCCACGACAGGTCCGCTGGTTCCTGGGCGAGGTGTTCGCGCGGTCCCAGATCACGAACGGACTCTCGAGCGATCCCCGCCAGGCGGTGATGAACCGCACCATCAGCCTGCTCGCGGATCCCATGCTCCGGATGGACGCGCTACCGCCCCGGATCTTCGACGTCCGGCTGAACGGCACGACCATCCCGGATGGCGGGCTCCTCGTCAGCGATTCGCCCACCGACAGCGTCGGCGTGGTCGCGATGATGCGCGACGAGGTGGCGATCCGGTCGGTCGCGATGTTGGAGCAGGACCTGACCGGCGCGCCGCCGGTCCCCATCGACTCGACCCTCTACACCGTGGCGTTCATCGATTCGAGCCGTCAGGCGACCCTGACCGCGAAGATTCGCCCGCGCGTCGGCAACTACGACGTCCAGATCCGCGCGACCGACCTGAATGGGCGGCCTCAGATCTTCACGCTCCAGGTGCGGACCCCCGTCCGCTACTTCGCCAACGGCGTGGAGATCATCAACGACGTCTTCGTGGTCTCGAACGCTCGCGTGCGGGCGGACGTCACCACGCCGATCCCCGTCACCGCGGACTCGCTTCAGCTCTTCCTCGACGGCGTATCGATCCCGGTGTCGAAGACAGGATCGGGACGTCACTGGTCGCTCGAGGGGCTCCCCGGGTTCGGCCCCGGCACCCACACGCTCCAGATCGCCGTCGGAGGCCATACGGATGGATTCCAGCTCGTCACGTTCCAGGTGAGCGCCCAGTTCACAATGCGCGGCGTGGCAGTGGTGAGCCCGAAGGTGCAGGGCGCCGGGTGCGGCGGCTCGATCTTTCAGTACGAGCTGAGCGCGCCCGCGGACAAGGTCGAGCTCCTCCTCATGACCGTGGCAGGGCGACGCGTTTCGTCGATTCGCATATCGGGGAGCCCCGGGCTGAACGTCTACTGCTGGGATGGCCGCGACTCGGAGGGGCACGACACCGCGATCGGCCTCTACCTCTTCCGCCTCCGCGCGACGGACGTTACCGGGCGCACCGTGACCCAGGACGGCCGGATGATCCGGACCCGGTGAGCGACCGCCGGAGCGGCAAGGTCATCTTCGAAGAGCTGTCGCGCCTCGTCACCGAGCGGCGGAACCCGCGCTCGCGCCGGCTCGACCGGCTCGCCACGCCCGACGTGCTCCGCCTCATGAACTCGGAGGACCGGAGGGTTCCGATCGCCGTGGGCCGCGAGATCCCGCGGATCGCGAAGGCCGTGGACCTCATCGTGGAGCGCTTCGAGCGCGGCGGTCGGCTCTTCTACGTGGGAGCGGGCACGAGCGGGCGGCTGGGCGTGCTCGACGCCGCCGAATGCCCCCCGACCTTCGGCACGCCGCGCACGATGGTGCAGGGAATCATCGCCGGCGGTCGCCGCGCTCTCGTTCGCTCGGTGGAGGGAGCCGAGGACGACCCCGGGGCAGCCGCGGCTGCGCTCAAGAAACGCCGGGTCGGCGAGAAAGACATCGTGGTCGGGATCATGGCGAGCCGACGCACGCCCTATGCTCTCGGCGCGATCGCGTACGGACGCAAGGTGGGCGCCGCGACGATCGCGGTGACCGCGAATCCCGGGGCGCGCAGTTCGATCGACTGCGACGTGGTGATCGCGCCGCGCGTCGGCCCGGAGGTGCTCACCGGGTCGACGCGGCTCAAGTCGGGCACGGCGCAGAAGCTCGTCCTCAACATGCTCACCACCGCGAGCATGGTGCGGATGGGGAAGGTCTACGAGAACCTGATGGTCGACCTGCGGACCGCGAGCCGGAAGCTCGAGGAGCGCACGAAGCGCGTGCTCATGCACGCCACGGGAGCGCGCTACGAGGAGACCGATGACTGGCTCCGGCGCGCGGGGGGTTCGCTGAAGGTCGCGATCGTGATGAAGCGCGCGGGGGTGACGCGACGGCAGGCGGAGCGACGACTCGAGGAGGCCCACGGATGGGTGAGGCAGGCGATCCGAAAATGAGGCGGTGGGCGGCTGCCACGCTCACGGTGGCGGTGTCCCTCATGCTCGTCGCCGGGTGTGGGAAGAAGGCAGCGCCGAAGAACGTTCTCGTCTTCTGGCAGTTCTCCCCGATCACGGCGATCCAGCCCGTCATCGACCGCTTCGAGGCCGCGAACCCCGGTGTGGACGTGCAGGTCGAGCAGCTCACCTGGCAGAGCGGCCGCGAGAAGATCGTCGCGGCGATCGCGGCCGGACGTCCCCCCGATCTGTGCGAGCTGGGTTCGACCTTCCTCCCCGGGCTCGTCGCCGACAGCACTCTGGTCGACCTCACCGACCGGGTCGCCGACATGAGGCCCGCCCTGTTCGGGTGGGATGTCGCGAGCTATCGCGGCCGGGCCTACGCGATCCCCTGGATGGTGGGCACCCGAGCGCTCTTCGTGAACGACCTGCTCGTCAAGCGCGCGGGGCTCGACTCGGGGGCACGCATCCAGACCTGGGCCGATCTGCGGAAGACCGTCCAGACGATCGCCGAGCGCGTGCCCGACGCGCGGGGCTTCGGCATGAACACGGGCGAGCGCGAGATCCTCTTCAAGAAGTTCATGCCGTTCGCCTGGGGGAACGGAGGCAACATCCTCGACTCCACCCTCACCCGAAGCGTGATGGGGAGCCCCCAGAACGTGGAGGCGCTCCGGTTCTATCTCTCGCTCAAGCCCTACTCCCTCCTCGATCGCCAGGAGATGCACGAGCAGGCGTTCACGAGTGGGCGTATCGGAGTGGTCATCTCGGGGCCGTGGCTCATCCGGAAGCTTGCCCAGGAGGCTCCCAAGATCCACTACTCGATCCAGCTCATGCCGCAACCCGCGCTGAACCGCGGCACTCATGCTTCGTTCGCGGGCGCGGAGGTGCTCGGGATCTTCCGCGGTTCGAAGCGGCAGGCCGCCGCGCTCGAGCTTGCGCGCTTCCTGGTGCAGCCCGAGAACACGATGCCGGTCTACATTGCGACCGGGAATGCTTTCCCCGCCGCGACGGCAGCGGGCCTGGATACCTACTTCAATCGGCACCACCAGGAGTCCAGGTTCCTCGATCAGCTCCCGACCGCCGTTGCGCCCCCGCTCCATCCGAAGTGGGTCGAGATCGAGGAGATCGTGAACGGAGAGCTGGAAGAGGCGATCTACGGGCGCAAGACACCCGAGGCGGCACTCCAGTCGGCGGACGCGCGGATCGACGCGGTGCTCGCGGCGAAGCCGTGACGATGTCGGCGGAACGCGCGCCCGCGCCGCTGCCGCCGGGACGCATCGGACCGTGAGGGGACGCCGCGCAGGGGCGCTGGGCCTCGCCCCCTGGGGGCTCTTCTTCGCGGTCTTTGGGATCTTCCCGCTCGCGTACGCGCTCGCGCTGAGCTTCCTCGCCTACAACCCGCTCCGCCCCGACCTCGTCCGCTGGGTGGGCTTCGACAACTACGCGCGCGCGCTCACGTCCCCCTCGTTCTGGCACGCGCTCCGGACCACGGTGCTCTTCGTCGTCGGAACGCTCCCGGTCACGCTGACGCTCGCGTACGTGGTATCGGGCCTCCTCGCGTCCGTGCGCCGAGGGCAGGGTTTCTTCCGCGCCGCGATCTTCTTTCCGGCGACCCTCTCCATGGTCGTCATCTCACTCGTCTTCAAGTCACTCTACGCGGAAGAGGGGCTCCTGAACGGTTGGCTCGCGGCCGCGAGCCTCGGGCGCGTGCACTGGCTCCAGGATCCCGTGCTGGCCCTTCCCTCGATCATGCTGATGGACGTTTGGGCGAGCGTGGGCTACTACGCGATCCTGATCCTGGCGGCGCGGAAGACGCTCCCCGACGAGCAGCTCGAGGCGGCTCGGCTGGAAGGGCTCTCGCGGCTCCAGGTGGAGCGGCGGATCGTGCTCCCGCACGTCCGTCCGGTGCTCCTCTTCGTCGTGCTGCTCAACACGATCCGCTCGTTCCAGATCTTCATCGAGGTGTTCGTGCTCACGCGCGGCGGACCGCTCGAGAGCACGCTCACGCTCGTCTATCATCTCTACGAGCGCGCGTTCTACCACTTCGAGATGGGCTATGCCTCCGCGCTCGCCTACCTCCTGCTCCTCCTCGTAGGCGTGATCCTGATCGTGCAGCGGCGGATGCTCGGCGGCGACCCCGCGGACGCTCCCGCGTGATGAGCGCACGGCGCGGAAGGCCTTCCTCCTGACCGCTCCCGCGCGCTCGTCCACGCTCGCCTACGCGGCGCTGGGCGCGATCGCGCTCCTCTCGCTCGCTCCACTCCTCTACATGGCGCGCGTCTCCCTCGGCCGCGGCGGCGACTTGCCCCTGACCCCGGGGGACTGGTTCGCCCAGCCGCTTTCGCTCGAGCACTACCGGGCCATCCTCTCGGGCGGGCCGATGGCGCGCTTCGCGCTCAACTCGATCGTGGTGACCGCCATCGCGGTCCCGTTCCAGGTGCTGTTCGCGGCGGCGGCCGGCCACGCGCTCGCGCGCGCGCGGTTCGTGGGGCGCGGCGTCTTCCTGGCGCTCGCGACCGCGTTCCTGATCCTCCCGCGGCAGGTGACGCTCGTGCCGCTCTACCTGCTCCTCTCCCGGCTGGGGCTCCTCGACACCTATCCCGCGCTCATCCTGCCCCACCTGGCGGATCCGTTCGGCGTGCTCTTCATGGCGCACTATTATCAGACGATGTCGGGGGAGCTGGAGGAGGCGGCCCGCACCGACGGCTGGTCCTCGGGAGCGATCTTCCGGCGGATCGTGCTCCCGCTCTCCGGCCCCGGCCTCGCCGTCGTGGGCGTGAACGGGTTCCTGATCACCTGGAACGCGTTCCTCCACCCGCTCGTACTGACGACGTCGGAATCGATGCGCACGCTGCCGGTCGGGCTCGCGCTCTTCGCGCAGTCCGAGCACGCGGTAGACTGGGGCGCGCTCCTCGCGGGATCGAGCCTCGCGACCGCGCCCGTGCTCGTGGCGTTTGCGTTCTTCCAGCGCCAGATCGTGGAGGGCGTTCTGAAGGGAAGCAGCCGATGAGCCGTTCCGACGCCGCGGGCCGCGCGCGCGTTGTGGGCATCATGAGCGGGACGTCGTCCGATGGCGCCGACGCCGCGGTGGTCGAGATCGACCGAGCGGGTGCGCGACGCTCGACGCAGCTCCTCGCCTTCGCATCGCGCCCCTACTCCGACGAGCTTCGCCGGCGCGTGCTCGGCGCGCAGGAAGGCACGCTCCCCCTGCGTGATCTCTTCCGCGTGCATGTCGAGGTGGCCGAGATCGCATCCGCCGCCGCGCGCGCAGCGCTGGACGCGGCGCCGCCCGGGCCGCCGCCCGAGGTCGTGGGCTATCACGGCCAGACGGTCTTCCACGATCCCCACGGCGAGCGCTCGGGGAAGCGCGTCACCGTGCAGATCGGCGAGCCCGCGGTGCTCGCGGCCGCGCTCGGCATCCCCGTGGTGTCGGGATTCCGCATGGCCGATCTCCTCGCGGGAGGTGAAGGCGCGCCGCTCGTCCCCCGCTTCGACTACCACCAGCTCGCGTCGGACACGAGCGACCGCGTGCTCCTCAACCTGGGCGGGATCGCGAACCTCACGCGTCTCCGCGCGGGCGGAAGGCTCGAGGAGACGCTCGCCTTCGACTGCGGCCCCGGCAACATGCTCCTCGACGGCATCGTCGGAGCGGTCGGCCCCGCGGGCGCACGCTACGACGCGGAAGGCGCGCTGGCGGCGGGCGGCCGCGCCGCGGAGGACGTGGTTCGCTACTTCCTCTCCGAGCCCTTCTTCGCGCGCACGCCCCCGAAGAGCGCGGGGCGGGAGGAGTTCGGCGCCGGATATCTGTCCCGCTTCCTGGCGCGCACCGAGGGGCTGTCGCTCCGGGACCGGCTCCGCACGGCGTGCGCGCTCACCGCGGCGGCCGTGGCGCGCGGCGTGGAGCAGTCGGGGAAGGGGAGGCCGGACGAAGTCTACGTGTCGGGCGGCGGCGCGAACAACGCGACCCTGGTCCAGGACATCGCCGCCTGCCTGCGCGTCCCCGTCGCCGGCACCGAGGCCCTGGGCGTGCCGTCGGAAGCCAAGGAGGCGATGGCGTTCGCGTTCCTCGCGTTCGAGTCGATATGCTGCCGTGCGGGGAATGTGCCTTCGGCAACCGGCGCCGCGCGGGAGGTGGTCCTTGGATCGATCACGCCCCCGCCGTCGCCCCGGAGGGGCGGGTGTTGAGGGTCGTGCTCGTCCTCGCCCTGGTTCTGGCCGGGTGCGCGGGGCCCAAGGCCGAGCCGAGCCCCCGTCCCGAGCCCGGGCCCGTGGCCTCTCCCAGGGGAGCAGCCCAGCCTCCGGCGTCCGTCCCCAATGCCCCTGTTCCGCTCCCGCCGCCGGAAGCCTGGAAGCACGTCCAGAGCCTCCGCATCGGGCTCGCCGTGGGCGCTCCGAGCGTTCTCGTGGCCGGGTCGACCTCCTGGACCCTGAAGACCCGCGATGGCCTCGAGATCGCCCACGAGGAGAGCG
>JAEHDN010000307.1 GCA_016880395.1 Candidatus Eiseniibacteriota bacterium | reverse complement strand
GGCATGGGTGCCCACCGTAGTCAGGGCGGCGGTCCGAGTCAACGCGGTTCCATGACTTTGAGCGGCCGTTCCGCTAGGCTTCGCGAACCGCCATGGAGTTCCTCATCCGCCAGGACGATCTGAAGGGCCCCGAGATCGCGGCTCTGCTACGCGCCCATCTCGACCACGCGGCGGCGCACTCGCCGCCCGCGAGCATCCACGCGCTCGACCTCGACCGTCTACGGGCGCCCGAGATCACCTTCTGGAGCGTCTGGGAGGGAGGGGATCTGGTGGGTTGCGGGGCGCTCAAGGAGCTGGCCGCGGATCACGGAGAGATCAAGTCCATGCACACCGCTCGAGCGCACCGCGGCAAGGGTGTCGCGGCGCGTCTCGTGGCTCACATCCTCGAGGTCGCGAGGGCTCGCGGCTATCGTCGAGTGAGCCTCGAGACCGGTACGATGGACGGCTTTGCTCCGGCGCGCGCGCTCTATAGTCGCTTTGGCTTCCGGGTCTGCCCGCCCTTCGCTCAGTACCGGGAGGATCCAAACAGCGTGTGCATGACACTTGTGCTGAACGCCTGACGCTCGGCGTCTCCACGCTCGCTCCCGAACGCTAGGCCCGGCCGTCCCCCAGGAAGCGCGCCACCACGACCGTGACGTTGTCGGGCGCCCCCCGATCCAGCGCCTGGTGCACGAGGGCGTGGCACGCAGCCTTGCTCGTGGATGCCGCCGCGAGGTGACGCGCGATCTCCTCGTCCGGGACGACCGCGTTGAGTCCGTCCGAGCACACGAGGATCGTGTCGCCGGGCTCGATCCGGACATGGTGCGTCTCGCCGCGGAGCCATCCACCGGAGCCTCCCACCACACGGGTGAGCCGGTTTCGGTCGGGGTGGGTGGCGACCTCCTCCTGTGTGATGACTCCGGCGTCGGCGAGTCGCTGCGCGACGGTGTGGTCGTGCGTGAGCTGCTCGAGCGCTCCCGCGTGCAGCCGGTAGACCCTCGAGTCGCCCACGTGGACGATGAAGAGATCGAGCCGCACGACGTAGGCGAGGGTGAACGTCGTCCCCATGCCCGCCTTGCTCGGGTCGTGCGTTCCCTCGGTCAGGATGGCGGCGTGCATGCCAGCGAGGTAGACCTTGGCGCGATCGTAGAAGGCCTGGATCTCCTGCTCGCGCATCGCGGGATCGTCGAGGCTGAGCATCCAGCGGGGAGAGCGGAGCGCGATGTGGAAGATCTCGACCAGGGCCTCGCGGCTCGCGACCTCGCCGGCCGCGTGTCCGCCCATGCCGTCGGCCACGGCGAGAAACCAGGCGCTCGGATCGTAGATGGACGACAGCTCGGCCTCGGGGACGCTGCTCTCGACCCGCTCGGCGAAGCGGCCGACTCGGAACACAGCATAGGCGTCCTCGTTGGCCTCGCGCACCTTCCCGCGATCCGACAGGGCGGCGACGTCGACTCCCGGTGCCCTGGTCATGGCTTGGCGAGCCTCATTCGTCCCTCAGACGGTCGAAGATGATCCCGTCGATGTAGGGCGGTCACCCGTTCAAGGCCAAGCTCGGCGACTCCGTACTCGGTGGCCGCGCTCACGGCCCGGATCATGACATGGTACTCCTGCCGTCGGCATCTTTCATGCCGGCAATGGGAGCTGAGGACGCCCGGCTGCGCCCGCTAGCGAACGAGGTCGCGGAGCTCGACCATGGCCCGGTCGGGGGCCCCGATCGTGATCAGGCCGGCGCGCGGGTACTCCAGGTCGACGATCACGTAGAGGGTGCTCGCGATCGCCAGGGCGAAGAGCACCGTGTGCAGTGGATTGCGCCTGCCCTGGTACGCGAGCGTGTCTCCGGCGAGCAGCGCTCCCAGGCACGACAGGAAGACCAGGAGCCCCAGGATCAACAGGGGCACGTGCGTCACGGTCGCGATGGCGCGGGTGGTCGTGATGTCGATCATCTCGTTGAGCGCCCCGAGGAGGAGGATGGAGGCGGACGAGTTCGGCGCATGGACGCAAGCCAGGACGGAGCGGGACCAGATCTCGCTCTGGAGCCGGTGGC
>JAEHDN010000306.1 GCA_016880395.1 Candidatus Eiseniibacteriota bacterium | reverse complement strand
GGCGGGCCGGCGCCGGGCCTGGTGCCGGTATCGGGTTGGATCACGACCCACGGGCTCCCGGACTGGATGTTCGCGTCCCACTTGAGCTCGTCGCCGCCGCAATTGCTGATATCGATCACGTTGGCACGAGGGGCCGCGCTGCCCACTGGGGCGGAGTCCCTCAACGTATCGGGCGACACAGGGGTGATGCAGAGCAGGGCGCCCTTCGGTCCCACGAGCAAATCCGACAACCGGCAGGTGCCGATGAGGAGAGGTAAAGCCAAAACCAATAGCCCCCGCACCACAGGGGTCGGAACGGGGACTCGGGTCTTGGATGGGTTCACAGCAGGCCTGCCCACGGCATCAACAATCTATCGGCATGTGGCCCGCCGCATCAGGGCCCACTTCACACGCGGCCGGTGACAAATGGCCGCGGCTTGACCCGCCCCCTCGAACGCGACTAGCATTGGCAAGTTTTCGGGGCGGCGTAGCTCAGCTGGTTAGAGCAACGGAATCATAATCCGTGGGTCGTCGGTTCGAGTCCGACCGCCGCTATTCCTGACCCTCGCCATCCCGGCCCGGAAGTGTTGGGTCAGCGCCACGTTGCTTCTGTCCCCAAGTCGCTATGTTTGTCACCCCTCTATACGGGCTTCGCAAGCGGCATGGAAACGGGTGAACGAACCGGCTGGTCCCCCATCCCGACCCGGGTCGGCACGGCGCCGCGCCATATAGAGGAAGTCGTCTATGCGCTGAACCCCGACGGGACCATCCGGTCGCTCAATCCCGCCTTCGAATCCTTTACCGGCTGGTCGCCTGGGGAGTGGGTCGGGCGGTCCTTCGTGACCCTCCTGCATCCCGACGATCTGCCCCGCATGCTCGACGTGATCTCCCGCGCCGAGGCGGGGGAGCCAGAACAGCAGTTCGAGGCTCGCCTGCTGACCCGATCCGGTACGTACGTAGCCGGGGTTTGCACCCTCGTCGGAGAATTCCAACGTGGGGAAGTGGTTACGCTGGCCGGGGTGGTCCGGGACGCGCGCGGGCACACCACGGTCGGCGCCCCGGCGTCCCGCGACCTCGAGCGGATGCGGGAAACCGAGGTCGAGCTGCACCGCACCCTGTCCCTGCTCTCCGCCACGCTCGAGTCCACGGCGGACGGGATCCTCGTGGTGGACCTCGAGGGCCGGGTCACGAGCTACAACCGCAAGTTCGCCACGATGTGGCGCCTCCCCGATGAGCTGCTGGCCCTGGGTCAGGACGAGCGGTTGATCGAGCACGTGCACGACGAGTTGAAGGACCCCGACGCGTTTCTGCGCCGCGTGCGCGAGCTGTACGCCGACATCGAAGCCTCGAGCTTCGACATGCTGGAGCTGCGCGACGGCCGGGTGTTCGAGCGCTACTCGCAGCCGCAGCGCATTCGCGGCGTGATCGTCGGCCGGGTGTGGAGCTTCCGGGACGTGAGTGAGCGGCGCCGCACCGAGGACCAAAACCGGCTGCTCGCCCACACCATCCAGAGCACCGGCGATATCATCAGCATCACCGATCTCGAGGGTCGGTTCACGTTCGTGAATCGCGCCTTCCTCAATACCTATGGATACGGGGAGAGCGAAGTGATGGGCCGCGGCGTCGCCCTGATCGATTCGCCCCGCAATCCACCCTCCCTGCAGATCGAGATCCGCGAAGCGACCCGCATCGGGACTTGGCGCGGAGAGCTGTGGAACCGGCGCAAGGACGGCACCGAGTTCCCGATCGCGCTCACCACGTCGCAGATCCGCGACCCGGATGGCCGCATCGTCGGTCTCGTGGG
>JAEHDN010000305.1 GCA_016880395.1 Candidatus Eiseniibacteriota bacterium | reverse complement strand
TGTCCTGGGACTCAGGGAAGCCAGTCGCCCTGTTGAAGAGAGCCTAAAACGCGCCCGTTCGCGGCAACGGGCTTGATAACGTACAATTTTTCAGTCAGTTGTGGTCACGTTTCACGTGAAACATGCGGCCAGTTTCATCTGCAGCGTACCCCTGACCCTGTCTCGATTCCTCAACCCGCCTCCTGCTCCGCCCCGCCTCCAAGCCTCCCCTTGAGGATCCGCCCTCCGAACGCACCCGCGAGGACCCGTGTGTCACGGCCAAAGCGCCCCAGATCTGCCTGAGCACCTCGCTCCGTAGCCGCCCCGAGGAAGTACGCCCACCACGCCCCCGGCGAGGCCAGTTGGTCGAGAGTCGCGAGGAGATGCGGCAGGTCGCCTACGGCGCGGATCGTGGCCGCATCCACAGGCCCGATGGTTCGGCCTTCGCTCACCCGCTCCAGGCGATCGCAAACCACCTGCACGTTGCCGAGGCCCAGGCGCCGGACGGCATGCTCCAGAAAGCCGGCTTTGCGATCGCGAGACTCCAGCAGGATGACCCTCGTCTGCGGCCACACGACCGCCAGGGGGATCCCAGGGAAGCCTGCGCCGCTCCCGACGTCCAGAAGCAATGCGGGAGGAGCGGCCTGGCAGCTCGCCAAGTTGAGGGAGTCGAGGATGTGCCGCGTGAATAGGACCCCACGATCGGCACGCCCGACGAGCGAGACCCGCGCCGCATGCTCGTAGACGAGAAGTCCATAGCGTGTGAGTGCATCGAGGGCCGATTCCGAAGAGAACGCCGCGCCGCCTCGGGATTCGAGCCATGGACGGACCGCCTGCTCGAAGATGCGGTGATCGGCTACCAGATCACGCGGGATCGGACCCGCGCCCGCTGCTCCTTCGCTCGCGTTCGGCATAGATCAGGAGCACCGCGACGTCGGCGGGGGACATGCCCGGGATGCGCGAAGCCTGCGCGATGGTTGTGGGACGAACATGACGCAGCTTTTCACGCGCCTCCCGGGATAGCTCCTGCAACGGCTCTTCGAACAGACGATCGGGCAGCGCCAGCTGCTCTCCTCGTCGGGCCCGCTCCACCTCTCGCTTCTGGCGCGCGATGTATCCTTCGTATCGGACCTCGATCGCGGCGGACTCTATCGCCTCCGCTCCCAGATCGGCAAGCTCGGGCCGCACGCATACGTCGTCGATGCTCAGTCTCCCGTCGCGCAACGCGCTCGCGATCGGCACCCGGTCCTCGCCATCGCCTCCGCCGTGTGGAGCGCACGCGATCCGCGCCGTTCGCATTCGCTCCATTGCCGAGCCGCGGCGTCGTACCGAGTCCTCGAGCCGAGCCATCTCGCCCGCGTCGAGCGACTCAACCTCGCGCGCCCTCGGGAGCAGCCGCTCGGCCGCGTTGTCCTGGCGCAGAAGCAGTCGGTACTCCGCACTGGAGGTGAACATGCGATACGGCTCCTCGGTCCCCTTCGTGACGAGATCGTCGATGAGGACGCCTACGTAAGCCTCGTCGCGGCGCAGCACGATCGGCGGGCGGCCAAGAATGGAGAGCGATGCATTGATGCCTGCGATCAACCCCTGGGCCGCTGCCTCCTCGTATCCGGATGTGCCGTTGATTTGTCCCGCGAGATAGAGCCCCGCGACGGCGCGCGTCTCGAGCGTGGGCCAGAGCTGCGTCGGCGGGATGAAGTCGTATTCGACGGCGTAGCCCGGACGGATCATCCGCGCGTGCTCGAGCCCGGGGATCGTCGCGAGGATCTCGAGCTGGATCTCCTCGGGCATGCTCGTCGAGAGACCGTTGATGTAGAAGTCGTCCACGTCCCGCCCTTCGGGCTCGATGAAGATCTGGTGCGTTGGCTTTTCCGCAAAGCGGACGACCTTGTCCTCGATCGACGGGCAGTACCGCGGTCCGATGCCGCGAATGCGTCCTGTATAGAGGGGAGAGTGCTGGAGGTTCTCCCGCACGACCCGGTGCGTCGCGTCGGTCGTTCCGGTGAGATGGCACGCAACCTGGTCCACCGTGAGCGCGTCGGTGAAGTGGGAGAACGGCCGCGGCGGATCGTCACCGTGCTGCGGGATCATGCGGTCGAAATCGATCGAGTCCCGGTGGATCCGCGGGGGCGTTCCCGTCTTGAGCCTCACCAGGCGAAAGCCCAGGTCGGCCAGGCACTCGGATATGCCGCGCGACGCGCGCTCGCCGACCCGTCCTCCCGCGACCGTTCGCTCGCCGATGTGCATGAGACCGTTGAGGAACGTCCCGGGCGTCACGACCACACGCCCGGCCTCGAGCACCGCACCGTCGGCGAGGCGTACGCCCAGGATGCTCGCATCCGCCACCTCGAGTGCCACGACCTGCTCCTGGACGACGTGGATCTCCGGTGTCGACTCGAGGTGAGCGCGGACGAGTCTCCGGTAGCGCGCCTTGTCCTCCTGGGCGCGCGGCGACCAAACGGCCGGACCTCGGCCTCGGTTCAGGAGCTTGAACTGGATGCCGGCCTTGTCGGCCATCCGCCCCATCAGGCCCCCCAGTGCATCGATCTCACGCACCAGGTGCCCCTTGGCTAATCCTCCGACGGCCGGATTGCAGGGCATGTGCGCGATCGCGTCGAGGGACATCGTGACGAGACCCACCCGGATTCCGAGCCGGGCCGCGATTGCGGCGGCCTCGCATCCCGCGTGACCTGCACCGATCACGAGCAACGGGAAGCGGTTGGGTCGTTCGATCGCCGGGAGGATCACTTGCCGATGCAGAATCGGGAGAAGATCGCGGTCACGACCTCGTCGCTCACCCCGCGGCCGAGGATCCCGCCCAGCGCGCGCCGCGCGTCGTGCAGGTCGGCCGCCACCAGATCGCAGGAGTGCCCCTCGCGCAGACCCTCCGTCGCGCGCGACAGCGCCTCGTGCGCCTCGGCGAGAAGCGCCTCCTGCCGCGCCGTCGTGGTCGCGATTTCCTCGCCGGCGTGCGCGTCCATCACGCGCGGGAGGGCCGCACGAAGCGCGTCGCGAAGAGGCTCCGCCCCGCCGTCGCGAATGGCGATGGTCTCCACCTCGGCGACTATCCCAGGCGCGGGCGTCGCGAGCACCGCAAGCGCGGGCGAAGGCGCCGCGTGCTCCCCGTCCGCCCCGTCCACGAGATCGGCCTTGTTCCACGCCACGATCACCGGGCGCCCGCTCGCGAGATCCATCAGCTCCGCCGTGCTCGCGGCGTCCACCTCGCAGGGACCCGATCGGTCGAGGACCACCACCGCGAGATCGCACGCGCGGGCGGCCAGGGCGGCGCGCTCCACGCCGAGTCGCTCGATCGGATCCTCCACCGGGCGCAGCCCCGCCGTGTCGATCAGGCGCAC
>JAEHDN010000045.1 GCA_016880395.1 Candidatus Eiseniibacteriota bacterium | reverse complement strand
TCGCCGTGCCCGCTCCCAGGAGAGCGGCCGCCGCGGCGAGCGCGAGCCAACGCTTCATGATTCCCCCCTGATCCAGGTGAGTGCCGCGTCGCTCCGGCGGATCTCCGTCCATGCGCTGGCTAGGCCGAGGATACGGCGGGGAGGAATGTAGCATAGGGCCGACCGGTCGTCAGGCCCGAGTCTCAGGGTCAGCCATCCGGTAGCCGACTCCCGGGTCCGTCATCAGGACGGTGGGCCGGCTAGGGTCCGCCTCGAGCTTCTGACGGAGCTGGGCCATGTACACCCGCAGGTAATGCCGCTGATCCGTGCTGGAGGGACCCCATACCTCCCGGAGCAGGAACTCGTGCGTCAGGACGCGTCCCGCATGCCGCGCCAGCGTCGAGAGGAGTCGGTACTCGATCGGGGTGAGCGATACCGCGGTGCCACGGACCGAGACACGGCGTCGCGCCATGTCGATTCGAAGGCTTCCCGACGTCAGTACTGGCGCGTCGTCTGGCTCCGTTCGATACCGCCGAGCTGCGCGAACCCGGGCGAGAAGCTCGAGGACCGAGAAGGGTTTCGTCACGTAGTCGTCGGCGCCCCCGTCTAGAGCGTCGATCTTCTCACGCTCCTTCCCCCGCGCCGTGAGGACGACGATCGGGACGGTGGACCACTCCCGGATCCGTCGCATGACCTCGAGCCCATCCATGTCGGGGAGTCCGAGATCGAGGAGGATGATCTCGGGAGCGCGGGTCGCCGCGTGAGCGATCCCTTCATTTCCAGTCATCGCTTCGACGCAGGTGAAGCCTTGGCTCTCCAGGGCCGGGCGCAGGAATCGGCGAATCCCGGCCTCGTCCTCGATGATGAGGGCCACGCGTGGCACGTTCGCGGGGGACTCGCTCACGGATGCGCCTCACGCGGTTCGGGAAGTGATTCCGATTCGATCGTCGGCGGGCTTCCCTCGATCGGCAGGCGAACCGTGAAGAGCGCCCCGCCTCCCGCTCGATTCGCGGCCTCGACCGTGCCTCCATGCGCTTCCACGATTCCCCGGCAGATCGCGAGCCCGAGACCGGCGCCCTCATGATCGGAAGCGCCGTGGCCCCGGTAGAACTTCTCGAACACGCGGCCTTCGTCTCCCGGCGGAAGCCCCCGTCCGGAATCGGCCACCTCGAGGCGGAGCGTGCTCTCTTCCAGGCGCGCCTGAAGGAGGATCGGCTCGTCGCTACCGGAATGCTTGACCGCGTTGTCGACGAGATTGCGTACGACCTGCTCGAAGAGAACGTCATCCATGGGAATCAGAGGCAGGCTCGTGAGCGAGACCTGAATCTCCCGCCCATGGAGCTCCGGTCCGAGCCGCGTCAGGGCGGCGCCCACGACCTCCTCGAGGGAGTGCCACTCCTTGTGGACGCGCAGCGTTCCGGATTCGAGACGCGTCATGTCGAGCAGGTTGCCGATCAGACGGTTGAGCCGATGCGCCTCGTCCGCGATCGTCTCCGCGAGCTCACGACGAGTGACCAGCCCCTTCGATCCGTTCTCGTAGGCCTCGTCGCGCAGCGTCGTCGCTGCCCCCGTGATCGCCGCCAGCGGTGTGCGGAGGTCGTGCGAGACGCTGCTCAGAAGAGCGCTCCGGGCCCGCTCCACCTCCATTTCGGACTGGGTACGGCGCGCCTCGTCCGCCATGCGACAGCGTTCCAGGGCCAGCCCGATCAAGCTGGAGAACGCGCGAAGCAGGTCGAGCCGTTCGGGATCGAGGAGCTGCGCCTCTCGAGGCCTCAGGGACAGGACCGCCCTCACGCTCGTACCCACGACGAGGGGCATGTGGAACACCTGGGAACCGGCGTCTCCGAGCGTCGGTAATCCGGCCGGCCTTCCGGAACGAAGGCACCGGCGCGCCGCCTCCTTGTCGGCCTCTGTTTCGAGAAGCGACAAATCCCCGGCCGTGATTTCGGCGTATCCCTCATCCGCCGGCGCCGTGGCCAGAGCCTGGACGCCAAGCACATCCTCGACATGGTGAACGGCCGCCGCGAGTACGTCGGTCGCCCCGCTCTGCAAGGCAAGGTCATGGCTCAAACGGTAGAGCGCGCCAATCCGACGCTCGCGGACCAGCGCACGCTCGCGCTGATCCCGGAGACGCGCCGTCAACGTGCCCGTGACGGCGGCCACGATGAGCATCACCCCGAACGTGACCAGGTATCTCGCCTCGGACACCCGGAACGTGAAGTGGGGCGGAACGAAGAGAAAGTCGAAGGCGGAGACGCCCACCAGGGCGGCCGTGATGGCAGGGCCGAGCCCGAAGGAGATCGCGACCACAACCACGCCGAGGAGGTAAAGCATGGTCAAATCGGAAGATTCGACACTCTGCCGGAGGAGCGAGGCCAGGACCGTGACGGCCGCGATGACCAGGACGGAGCCCACGTACCCTCTGACCTTCCTCAACGACATGCACGGATTATAGCGCGCAGTTGCTGGAGAAGGCCCACGACACCTGGTGCCTTGATGAAATCTTGATGACTCCGAGGGCCCTTCCTACGCCGCCTTGATGGGCACTTGTCGTGTAATGCCCCCATGCGCGCCGAAGGCGAGGAGACGGCCGAAAGTGTGCTCTCGAGGGTTCGCCGGGTCCTGATCGGCGCCCCCAAGAACCTGCTCGATCCCAGAATTCACCAGCACCTGGCCCTGATCGCGTTCTTCGCCTGGGTCGGTCTCGGATCCGACGGCCTCTCGTCTTCCTCATACGGCCCCGAGGAGATATTCCGCCAGCTCGGAGCGTACCGCGATCTCGCCCTCTATCTCGCGGTTGCGGTCGCCGGGACCGTCTTCCTCATCTCGGCGTCGTACAGCCAGATCATCGAGCACTTCCCGTCCGGCGGCGGCGGCTACCTCGTCTCGACAAAGTTGCTCGGCTCCGTTCCCGGGGTGGTGTCCGGATCCGCGCTCGTGATCGATTACGTGCTCACGATCGCCATATCCGTGGCGGCTGGGTGCGACGCGATCTTCTCGTTGCTCGCGCCCAATCTCGCGTGGCTCAAGCTGCCTGCAGAGTTCGGCATCCTCGGATGCTTGATGCTGCTCAACCTCCGAGGGGTGAAGGAGTCGGTCTATGTCCTGACGCCGATCTTCATCACGTTTCTCGTGACGCACGCCGGCCTGATCGTGTTCGGTCTGGCACGCCACGCTTCGTCGGCCCTTCCTATCGTCCATGAGACGCTGGCTCAGACGCGAGGAGCGGCCTCCGAGCTGGGCTTCATGGGCTTGGCTCTCGTTCTTCTC
>JAEHDN010000304.1 GCA_016880395.1 Candidatus Eiseniibacteriota bacterium | reverse complement strand
GTCGCGGCAAGAACCTCGTCCACAACCTCACGCGCCAGCGTCGACGACTCGCCCAGCAGGGAGTCACGCTCCAGCTCTCGGCCGATCGGGATCCGGCTCTGGTGGCGGAGGGCATCCGTACCTACGGGCTCCTCGAGAGCAAGGGATGGAAGTCGGCCGGGGGCACCGCCGTGACTGCGGAGAACGCCCAGGGCCTGTTCTACCGGGAACTGCTGGAGTCCTGTTGCGCGCGTGACGCCGGGGTGATCTACCGCCTCACACTGGACGGGCGCACCATCGCGATCGATCTTTGCGTCGAGCAGACCGGGACGCTCGTCATCCTCAAGACGACGTACGAGGAGGAGCTCTCGGGGATCTCACCTGGCCTGCTCCTTCACCAGGAGATCTTCAAGGCGGCGTTCTCCGATCCGCGCCTGAAGGCGATCGAGTTCTACGGGCCGGTGCGGGACTGGCACACCAAATGGACGACCGAGGTTCGTGACATGTACCACGTCACGGTTCAGCGCGCCCCCTGGGTGCCGCGCGCGAAGCAGTTCGTGCGCGCGTGCGCGCGGGCGTGCGGCCGGCGATGACGGCTCGTCCCGCCGACCTCGAAGCCGAAGCGGCCCAGGCCGACGCCCCCATTCCCCACGATCCAACCGTCAGCCCCATCTCGTGACCACGACGGACCTCGAATCGTCGACCGAGGCGATCACCGCGTTCCTGGTTCCTCGTGATCCCCGGCTGACGTTCGGGCTGCTCAATCCCTTGACGAGACCGCGCCCGCTGCCCAGGCCCTTCGACGCGAAGTCGACGTTCTACCTGTTCTGGGCGAGGAACGCGCTCTACCACGGGATCCAGATCCTGGGCCTCGCCGCCGGGGACAACGTGCTGGTGCCGGCGTTTCACTGCGCCTCCCTCGTCGAACCGTTCATCCAGCGGGGTGTCTCGGTCCGTTTCTATCGGATCGACCGGGGCGGCAACCCAGATCTCGCGGACATCCGCGCCAAGATCGACGGGCGTACCCGCGCGGTGCTGGCCATTCACTACTTCGGGTTCGCGGGCCCCGTGCGAGATCTCCGAGATCTGTGCACACACCACGCCCTGTTCTTGATCGAGGATTGCGCCCACGTGCTGACCGGGCGCGGCGAGGGCGGAGTGCTGGGGGAGTTCGGGGACATCAGCGTCTTCAGCTGGCGGAAGCTGTTGCCCATCTACGACGGCGGGCAGCTGGTCGTGAACAACTCCGCCCTACGACCCGTGCTGACACTCGACCAGCCCTCGGTGCTCTTTCGGCTGCGCGTCTGGAAGAACGTGGTGGATCGCCTCATCGAGGACGCGCCGGGGGGCGGCCTGCATCGGCTATCCGGCCTCGCGCGATGGCTCTCCGGAGCGGCTAGGCGCCTTTTCACCAGGCGTGGGCGGCCGGCGGCCGCGCTTGCGATCAGCAACTACGGTCTGCACTTCGACCCGTCCAGTGTCAACGTCCCGATGTCCGGGCCCTCTTTCCGGATGGTGCGCACGGTGGATGTGGACGCGGTCATCACCCTTCGCCGTGAGCACTTCCGGACGCTCCTCGCCGGGGTGGCGGAGATCCCCGATGTGATGCCTCTGCACCGCGAGCTGCCCGAGGGAACGTGCCCGTGGATCTTTCCGTTCGTGGCCCGGGGGCGCTCGGCCTTCCATCTCCGGCTGCGGGCGCGCGGCATCCCCGCGACCACGTGGGGCGACGTGATCCACGAGGACCTCGCGGTCGACGAGTTCCCGGAGGCCAAGTTCCTCTACGAGAGCTTGATTTTTCTCCCGGTGCACCAGAGCCTCACCGCCGCGGAGCTTCAGACGATGATCAGGATTCTGCGCGAAGAAATGCGCGCGACGTCATGACCGCGGTGCTCATGGTCGCGTTCCACTATCCGCCGTGCTTCGGGAGCAGCGGGATTCAGCGGACGCTGAAGCTCTCCCGGTACCTGCCGGACTACGGGTGGTGTCCGATCGTCCTCACCGCGCACCCCCGCGCCTACGCACAAACCGCGAGCGGGCAACTGGCGGACATCCCGCCGACCGCGCACGTGGCCCGCGCGTTCGCTCTCGATACATCCCGCCATCTGGCGATACGGGGCTCCAGTCTCCGGGTGATGAGCCTGCCGGACCGATGGGTGAGCTGGGCCCTCGGGGCGATACCGACCGGACTCCGGCTGATCCGACGATATCGGCCGGCGGTGCTCTGGTCGACCTACCCGATCGCAACCGCGCACCTGATCGGCCTCGCCCTGCACCGGGCGAGCGGCCTCCCTTGGATCGCAGACTTTCGAGACTCCATGACCGAGCCGGGCTATCCGCGGGACCGTCTCTCACGGATGTCGTACCTGGCCATCGAGCGACAGGCCGTGAAGCACGCCGCCCGTCTTGTCTTCACCGCGCCCTCGGCGCGCCGCATGTACCTGGAGCGGTATCCCGCCCTCTCCCCCGAGCGCTGCCTGGTGATCTCCAACGGCTATGACGAGTCCGACTTCGCGCACCTCAGGCCGGGATCATCCAGGGCCGGGACGTCCAAGCGCTTGCGCGTGCTCCACGCGGGGGTCATCTACCCGGAGGAGCGCGATCCCGTGCCCTTCTTCCGGGCCCTCGCTGGCCTCAAACGGGATGGTCAGGTCGGCGCGGAGACTCTCCTGGTCGAGCTTCGGGCCTCGGGATCCGAGGAGGAGTACGGCAGGCTTCTGGCGAGCCTTGGCATCTCGGATATCGTTCACCTCCTCCCCGCAATCCCGTACCGTCAGATACTCCAGGAGTGCAGCGACGCCGATGCTCTCCTTCTTCTCCAGGGTCCCTCGTGCAATCATCAGATCCCCGCGAAGCTCTACGAGTACCTCCGGGTGGGGAGGCCGATCCTCGCTCTCGCCGACGCGAGCGGGGACACCGCCGCCGTGCTCGCCGAGAGTGGCGGAGCTACCATCATCGATCTACTCGACGAGCAGGCTATTCGTCGAGAGCTCCCCGGGTTCTTGCAGCGACTCCGTACCCATACGCATTCGAAAGCGAACCCGCTGGTTGTCAACCACCACGCCCGGCACGTCCAGGCCCAGAGCCTCGCGGCTTGCTTCTCCACTCTGGCCGCGTCTCGCCATCGGGGAAGCCAGTCCGACCTCCGATCGGCGGATCGGTCCACGTGAGGTGATGGCGGGCATCTGGCCGGGGCGTTCTGGAGCCCGGTGGTTGGTAGTGGGCCTGGTTGCGCAGATTGGCCTCTTTGCGGGCGTGTCGGCGCAGACGATTGATCCCGGTCTCGCCGGACTGGCCCCCAACACCGCCGTCGACCTTGGGCGCTATCGGTGCGATCAGCCGCCGGATGGGCCGAGAGGTTGCGAGCAGATCACCGACTATAGCCGCGCCATCTACGATCCGGCCAACCATCACCTGCTCATGTTCGGGGGAGGCTACGCCGCCACTCATCGGACCGACGTGGATGTTTTCGACCTTCGCACGCTCCGCTGGCAGAGCGCCTATCCGTCGACGGCGTGCTCGGCGATGCGGATCGACAATATCGATCGGGCGACCGGCGCGTGGCGCTCGACCGGGCACCCGATCGCCCGCCATACCTACGACATGCTGGTCGTGATCGATGGCCCTCCCAGACTCGTCCTCCTCAACAAGCCGACCGGCGCAGGCTGGTGCGTGGAGCAGCCACCTCCCGGAGCGGCGGATCCATACGGGGTCGACGGAAGAATCGCGATGTACGATCCCGCCTCCAAGAGCTGGAGCCATAGCCGGGCGTCCGCGGGCGATTGGGAGCCCACCGCCGCGGCCGAGTGGGATCCCGTCTCCCGCAAGGTCGTGGTGATCGACAGTCACTTTCTCTGGACCTACGACCCCGACACCCAGGAGAAGAAGCGGCACCTCGAGCACACGAGCCAGGTCCTGTATGGAAAGAATCTCGTCTACTTCCCACCGAACGACAAGATGTACTACATCGCGGCCGGCGCCGTCGTGTTCGAGGTGACCCTCGATCGCGCCGACTTCGCCCGATCGACCATCACCCAGATCACCGGGATCTCGGGAGACGTGCCGACGCTGCGGGAGACCGGATTCGGGTACGACTCCGCGGAACGGATGATCGGCGGAGCGGTCCGCGACGGGGTCTTCTACGCCTACTCGCCCTCCGCTCGTACGTGGGTCAGCCGACGCATCCAGACGCCATCGAAGTCGGCGGTGGGTACCGTGGCCTTCCACGCCCTCGACTACGATCCGGTCAACCACGTCTTCCTGTTTCTGACCGACGAGCGGTCCGGTCGGCGGATGTGGGCCTTCCGATTCTCGAGCGCTCACGGGGCCAACGTCGGGCCGGCCCGAATGGCTCCGGCCCCCTGGCCCGGAATGTCGGTCTGTCCGGCCGGGAGATTGCTTCAGGTCGGGCCCACGCGCCCACTCCCCTGGCCGAGCTGGGCGGCGCGCTGCGCCAAGGATGGAGACACCATCGAGATCGACGCCGGACTGTATGTGGCGGACGTCGCGGTGTGGACACAGAGTAACCTGACGATCCGGGGTGTGGGCGGGCGGCCGCACCTCAAGGCGGCCGGCGCGATCGCGGAGGGAAAGGCGATCTGGGTGCTCAAGGGCCACGACACGACGGTGGAGAACGTGGAGTTCTCCGGCGCCGCCGTGGACGACGGGAACGGCGCCGCCATTCGCCTCGAGGGCCGCAACCTGACGGTCCGACGCTGCTATCTGCACGACAGCCAGGAGGGAATCTTGACCGGGGCCAACCCCGACAGCGAGGTTCTCATCGAATCGTCCGAAATCGCTCACCACGGATTCGACGATGGGCAGAGCCACAACATCTACATCGGCGCCGTCAAGAAGTTCACCCTCCGCTACAGCTACGTTCATCACGCAAGAGTCGGCCACAACGTGAAGAGCCGAGCCCGGCACACCGTCATCGCGTACAACCGGATCATGGACGAGGCGGAAGGGCGTTCGAGCTACGCGGTGGATATTCCGGACGGCGGGCGAGCGTACGTGATCGGCAACGTGATCCAGCACGGCCCCCACGCGGAGAATCCCGCCATCGTGTCGTACGGAGCGGAGGGCTTGCGGCATCCGG
>JAEHDN010000303.1 GCA_016880395.1 Candidatus Eiseniibacteriota bacterium | reverse complement strand
GATGCTGGTCGGCGGCATCTTCGTATCCAGGCCCTTGATCTGCGACAGGTAGGTCGAGAGGGTTCGGGGGACCGCATCGGCCAGGAAGGCATCCTCCTCTGTGGCCAGAACCTCGCTCGGGAGAGCGACGACTGATTCGATCTTCATCCCGCTCGTCCTCCCGATCAGCCGGTCGCGTAGGCCCCGAACGTTTAGCCCCGCGACGAGCCCCGCGGCGAGAACCACCAGGGCGCCGGCGCCGAGGAGCCACCGCGTCTTGACGATGGGACGGGACCGAGCTCTCATCGCCTCGAAGCCCAGAGACGGCGAAGTCATTCGGCGCAGGTCCACCAGGGCCTCTTGAGCCGACTGGTAGCGGAGACCGGGATCCTTCTCGAGACACTTGAGAATGATCGACTCGAGACCCTGTGGTGCATCCGGCCTCAACGATGTGGGACGGGGGGGGATCCGGTGAAGGATGTCGTCGATGAGTGCGGGAGCCAGCCCGCCCTCGAACGGCCGGCGGCCCGCCGTCATCTCATAGAGCACGACGCCCAGTGCGTAGAGGTCAGAGCGGTGGTCCGCGGGAGCCCCCCTCAGGTGCTCCGGTGCCATGTACGGGAGCGTCCCGGCCGGGCCTCCGGGCGCTCCGGTCAGGCTCTCGGTCGTCGATGCCGCGGCGACTGGTCTCAGCACCTGAGCCAGGCCGAAGTCGAGGACCTTCACCTGGCCCCTGGCCGTCAGCCCTACATTCCCCGGCTTCAAGTCGCGATGGACCACCCCTCGCTTGTGCGCCTCCTCCAGGGCGGCCGCGATGTCGCTTCCGATCCGAAGCACCTCCTCGATGGGCATCGGGCCGGCGCGGAGCACTCCGGCCAGAGTCGTACCCTCCACATACTCCATGACCAGGAAGTCGAGGCCGTCCTGGGTGTCGAAGTCGTAAATCGTGGCGATATGAGCGTGATTGAGCTTCGAGAGGGTTTCGGCTTCCCTGCGAAAACGCTTCCGGGCGTGGTCATCGACCAGCGCGTCTGAGGGGAGGATCTTGATGGCGACGTCGCGAGGTAGGTGGTCATCCCGCGCTCGGTAGACCTCGCCCATGCCGCCCGCGGCGATCTTCGCCACGAGTGTGTAGTGGGAGAGCACGCGACCGGGCTCGATAATCACTGGCCTACCTCAATTGTTGGGGGAGAGGCTCCTCGATGCTAGGGCCGGTCGGCTGCAGGCGCAACCCTCAGGTTTCCAGGCGGTTCGTGGCGCGCCGCCGCGCCCGGAAGAACCGCTCCAGCAACGCTCCACAGTCCTCGGCCATCACGCCGGAGATGACCTCGGCGCGGTGGTTCAAGCGGAGATCCTGGGGCACCATGGCGAGCGATCCGCAGGCGCCGGCCTTCGGATCGCGGGCCCCGTAGACGAGCCGGCCGATCCGGGCCAGGACGATCGCCCCCGCGCACATGTGGCAGGGCTCCAGGGTCACGTAGAGGGTGGTCTCGTCGAGCCGCCAGGTGTTGAGCGTCTGGGCGGCGGCCCCAATCGCGATGATCTCGGCGTGGGCGGTGGGATCCTGGGCCGCTTCGACCCGGTTGTGGCCGCGGCCGATGATCCGCCCCTCGAACACGACCACCGCTCCGATGGGGACTTCCCCCTCGGATTCGGCCGCCTCGGCCTCGGCGAGCGCCGCCTGCATGTAGCGCTCGTCCGAGGGCGACTGCCCGATCACGAACGGGGGAACTTCTTGAACGCGTTCCGGATGAGGTCTCCCGCGACGTCCTCGAAGCGCGGCGGGTCGGTCACGCTCCGCGACTGGATGTAACCGGTCTCGTCGTAGCTCACGGCGCCACTCGAGATGTCCACCTCATTCGCGAATCGCTGCTCCCGGGGGTCTTTGAACCAGGTCCGCTTCCTCGTCGCGAGATCGAAGAGGGCGAACTGGAGCCCGACGGTCGTGTTGGACTCGCCGCGGCCGATCTGGTTCACGCGCACGTTCTCCCACTCCGCGACCTTGACGAAGAGGATCGCGTCCACGGTGAGGAGCGAATCGATCCCGTCCACTGCGGTCGAGTCGAGCGTGCCGTACTTGGACCAGCGGTCGGTCAGCGCGTAGGACTTGTCGAGGGCGTCCCGCGCCTCGAGGAGGCGTTCCGTGTCGCCGGGCTGGAGGAAGGTCGCTCGATCGGGAGGAACGTTCTTCACCCGATCCCGGATGATGTCCTCCATGATCTTGGTGGCGCCCACCTCGGGCGAACCGTTCACGATCGGCATGATCGCGACGCGGATGGCCTTGGCGGGTGGCGGCGCGTCTTCCTTCTTGGCGCCGACCGAGGAGGCGAGGAGCAGAGCGAGCGCGGCTGTACCCATGAGCGAGCGGATCGAACGATGGTTCCACATGGCCATCCTACCTCGTGCGGGGAGTGCTACCGGCGTGGGGATCGGAGGCGTCGAGCTGGAACATGGCGCGCCCAGGAGGATTTGAACCCCCAACCTTCTGATCCGTAGTCAGACACTCTATCCAGTTGAGCTATGGGCGCGCGCGCCTGGGATGTTCCGGTCGATATGGCGGAGAGGAGAGGATTCGAACCTCCGGTAAGGTATTAGCCCTACAACGGTTTAGCAAACCGCCGCCTTCAGCCACTCGGCCACCTCTCCATCCAATACCAGCCAAGAACTTACACTTGGCGCAACTGTACCCGGCCACCGCCGGTTATGCAACGGTTACGCGCCGCGGCCGCCCCTGGTTGCGCCCCGTTGTGCCCTGGGTGGGCCCGGGCCTAGCGAAGGAGGACCATCCGGCGGGTGAAGGACACGCCCTCTCCCCACATCCGATAGAAGTAGATCCCCGAGGGTAGGTCGCGACCTCGCGCGTCGCGTCCGTCCCAGGACACCTCCCGGGAGCCGGCCGGAAGAACACGATCGAGCAACGCGATCACGTGCCGTCCGTGGACATCGAAAACGTCCAACGTGATGCGAGCCTCTCGCGGAATGCTGACGCGGATCGACGTTCGAGGGTTGAAGGGATTCGGCCGGTTCTGGTCTAGAGACGGGGTCGCCGGGGAATGATCATCGACCGCAACGCCGGTCGCGTCACCGGGTACGATGTTGATCCGTGTGTTAGCGCACCCCTGCAGCGCGTTTGAGGCGACAAACCCAACGCTGTAGCTCCCCTCGAGCCCCGACGAGGGTGCCCACACGAACGACCCACCATGATTCCCGGGTTCGGGTGAGAACGTGGCCCCAGTCGGGAGATCCGAGAGGTCCGCAGTCAGAGTTGTGATCGCATCGCCATCCGGATCCGAAGCGAGGACGTGGAAGAAAACCGTGCTTCCCACGGCACGCGTGATCGTGGCGGGTGCTGTGACCACTGGAGCTAGAGGATTGGGGAGTACGGTGAGCACCGTGGTCGCACTGACGTCAGTGAACAATGAGGTCGCAGACCAGAGGATGGAATAAGGGCTTCCCGCCGCTGCCCCACATGGAAGGGTCCCCGACAAGGTCTCCGAAGCGGGATTGCTGCCGAGACGCGTCAGGGTCAGACCGGTTGGATATCCGCACACGGACATTACGATGATGTCGAAGGCATCCGGGTCCGTGGCATTCGCGGTCAAGGAGATCCCATCCCCCTCGGACCTGGTCAGATTCGCCGGAGGCGTCAAGGATGGTGGCTGGCTCCCTGTGAATACCTTGCGTGAAGAAACGATCGGCGCCCCGGCCGTGCCCACAAGGACCGAGCCACCGAACGCGTCGGTGCCGCCGGCCGGAGCAGCGTCGGTGTAGATGGCACCGTGGTCATTCGTCACCAGGTCGTCGAGCAGAACGCCACTTCCGAACGGCCACCCGCCATCCTCCGACGAGAAGATTTCATCGGATTTGAAGACGAAGTAGAGGGCTCGGTGCCCGGAAGCAATGGTGATGCTGGTCGTGAGCGAATCTGGTTGGCCAACGTTATTGCCGGAGATGGTCACCGCTCCGAGTGTTGCGTCTATGCTCGTCGCCCCGGGCGTGTCCGCGTGGATCGTGCCCGTCCAATCGACCAGGAGGCTCGAGTTTCCGCTCGAGCCCTGAGAGATGATGGTCTCGATCAGGCTCCCACTATTTTCGATCGGGTCGGTGGCATCGCCGCCCCCGCCGATGAGGTATAGATGGTCATAGAGCAGCTCGACGCTCGCGTTCATGGTGACGCTCAGTGTGTAGGCGTCGCCATGGGATCCGGTGTCGAGGAAGAGAATGTCGTACCTGAGATTCGGGTAGCCTACCGAGGTAGACCAGCACGGACTGTACGCACCGCACCAGATGCTGCGGGATCCCCTGAGGAGTTTTGCGGGTCTCTGAGCAGGGTCCACCGCCGACTCGACAATGTGCCATAGCGAAGGACCCGCGACGCTCTGCGGTGCCTCGGAGGCGGGTGAGATCGGCGCCGGGGTCGCGATGTCCCACGGTCGCCTGGCAGCTATCGATGAAGCTGGGACGAGAAAGTAGATGACGGCGACTAGGGCGGCAACTCGTGGCGCGTGAGCGATGGGAAGGAGTGCATTGCCCATGGGGACTCCCCTTGGCCTGGGTCAAAAAGCCGTGGCCCCGCCGGTCGGAGGATGGCCGAGGAGCCATAGCGGGTACTGGGGAGGTTATCCGTGAGCGGTATTATACGTAAGGGCTGGACCGCCGGTCAACTGGGAGCGCCAGAAACGGGCCGGCCGGTCTCCCCCGAACCCGGCGGTTTCCCTCCGGACAGCGCCCAGGCCGGCTCGACATGGATCGTGACCTCGACCACCTGGGGAAGCTGGCGCTGCACGTCCTCCTTCACGCCGTGCGCCAGCGCATGGCTCTCTCGGACCGACATGTCCGGATTCACCTCCAGGTGCATGTCGGCCACATAGTAGATACCCATCTTCCGCATCAAGAGTTTCTCCACTCGGTAGACACCCGGGCAGGACTCCGCGACACGCGTGGCCTCGGCGACGAGGTCGTAGGACGGGGTCTGGTCCATCAGCTCGTTGACGGCCGGCCGGAGGAGCCGCCACCCGGTCAGGATGATGATCCCGCTCGCGAAGAGGGCCGCCCAGTCGTCGGCCGCCTCGTAGCCCCGGCCGCCAATCAGGGCGATCGCGATCCCGATGGCGGCGGCGCTCGAGGTGATGGCGTCGCTCCGGTGGTGCCAGGCGTCCGTGCGGACCGCGTGGCTCCCGGTCTCCTGGCCTACGCGCGAGGTGAAGCGGAAGAGGAGCTCCTTCACCACCACGACCCCGATCACCACGGCGAGCGTGAAGGGAGCCGGGTTCTGGTGTGGGATGACGATCTGGTGGACGGACTCCACCGCGATCCCGATGGCGGCGACGATGAGGAGGATCGCGACGAGGGCGGCGGCCAGGGGCTCGGCCTT
>JAEHDN010000302.1 GCA_016880395.1 Candidatus Eiseniibacteriota bacterium | reverse complement strand
CGGCGAGCACGTGCACGAACGAGAAGCCCTCGTGCCGGATCGCTTCGCGGAAGGTCTCACGCAAGTGCGGCAGGTTGCCCGCGTGGGTGCGCGCCACGTAGCCGCATCCCGACGACAGCACGAGGAGCACCGGGTTGAGCGGCTCTTCATCCGGGCCCGCGAGCGCGCGGTCGCGCTTGAACGACTCCGCGGTGGTCGGGGAGGCCTGCCCCTTCGTGAGCCCGTAGAGGCCGTTGTCGAGGACGGCGTAGGTGATGTTCACGTTCCGCCGCACCGCATGCGGAATATGGCCGAGGCCGATCGAGAAGCCGTCGCCGTCTCCACCCACCACGATCGTCGTGATGTCGGGGCGCGCGAGCTTGAGCCCGGTCGCGATCGGGAGCGCGCGGCCATGGATGGAGTTGAACGCGTAGGAGCGCGTGTAGCCCGGGAGCCGGCTCGAGCAGCCGATGCCCGACACCACGGCGAGCTTGTCCGGCACGATCTCGAGATCCGCGAGCGCCTGGGTCAGCCCCTTGAGCACGCCGAAATCGCCGCACCCAGTGCACCAGACCGGCTCGAGGCTGCTCCGGTAGTCCTTGGCCTTCAGCATGGCTTCACCTCCGTCAGGAGCTGAGCCAGCTCCGAAAGGGTCATGGGCACGCCGCCGCTTCGCGCGATGCTCCGCGCCCCGGCGAGCGGCGTGAGCCCGGAGAGGTAGCGGAAGAACTGGCCCTGGTAGCTCAGCTCCACCACGTCGAGCGACTCGAGCCCGCGTCGCCACCGCTCGAAGCCCTCCAGCGGGAACGGATGCAGGATCTCCGGGAGGAAGACCCGATACTCGGGACGCGCCGCCACCCACTCGCGGAGGAGTCCGTACTGGCTTCCCCAGGCGACGATGCCCCGCTTCGCCGTGGGATGCCCGAGCGTGCGGAACCAGTCGCGCGTCTCCTGCGCGACCGCGACGAGCTTCTTGAAACGCTTCTCGTTCATGTGCTGATGCGTCGCGGTGTCGGCCGTTGGATTCCCCTCCGGCGTGTGCTCGATCCCGGCCGCCATGTAGGTGCCCCCCGGATCTCCGGGCACGCGGAACGGATTCACGCCGTGGTCCCCGGTCAGGTCGAACCGCGCCGGGCCGGGCGTGCCGTCCCAGCGGCTCCGGTAGGGCGGCTCGCGTCTCGGCCCGGCCGGCCCGCGGATCTGGCGGCGCTGGGCCACGTACGCGTCGGAGAGCACGAGCACCGGAAACTGGTAGGTCTCCGCGAGGTGGAACGCTCGATACATCACCTCGCGCGCATGCACCACGTCGAACACACCGAGCACGGCGCGCGGAAAGTCGCCGTGGCCGCCGTACACGGAGTGGAAGAGATCCGACTGCTCGGTCCGGGACGGCATGCCCGTGGCGGGTCCGGCCCGCTGGCAGTCGACGATCACCGTCGGCAGCTCGGCCATGCTCGAGAGACCGATCATCTCCGTCATGAGGGAGAGCCCGGGGCCGCTCGTTGCGGTCATGGAGCGCGCGCCGCCAAAGGAGGCTCCGATCACCATGCCCAGAGCGGCCATCTCGTCCTCGGCCTGAATCACGCGGCCGCCGGTCGGGGGAAGCTCCTCGAGGAGGGTTTCCATGATCTCGGACGACGGCGTGATCGGATAGCCGGCGAAGAACTGGATTCCGGCCTCCATGGCCCCGCGCGCGACGGCCTCGTTCCCGGTCTCGAACAGGAGTCCCAGGCGCCGGCCCACCGGCGCCGGCCGTGCGGGCGGATTCTCGGCCGCGAAGCCGAGCTCGAGCGCCTCGAGGTTGGCGCGCAGGCGGTCGGGATTCGAGCGGAAGCGCGAGTTCACCGTCTCGCGAATCAGATCCGCCGGCCAACCGAGGATCCGGCAGAGAAGCCCCAGCGCGAGCATGTTCTTGGGCGGTCCCTCGATCTCGACGCCGTTCTCGAACCGCGCGAACGGGAAGCGATAGACGGGCTCGTCGGTCGAGCCGAGCCACTCGGGAGGCGCCCCTTCGTCGGCCCGGTCCAGCACGAGCGCGCTTCGCGCGTGGAGCCGCACCGCGCCCTGGAACCGCGCCAGATCGCGCAGCCGGAAGCAGAGGACGATGTCTGCCCGCTCTCCCTCGTACTGCACCTCTTCCTCCGAGAGGCGGATCACCGCGGCCGACTCGCCGCCGCGGATCTGCGGTCCGTAGGACTGCACCATGACGCCGAAGAGTCCCTGCCGCGCGGCCAGGCCGAGGAGGAGATCGCCCAGGAGCGCGACGCCGTCCCCGCCGCTCCCCACGAGCGAGAGGACCAGGGAGCGGGCGCGGCTCGGCGCGTGGTCGTCGCGAGGGGATCCGGCGGCGCGCTCGCCGGTAGCGGCGCTGCCGCCGGGAGCGTTCGAGGGAAGAGCGGTCGGGCACATGGTCAGGCCTCCACGGGTGCCTCCACCGGCTCCGGTCTCGGCTTCTGCCCCACCCGGTGGAGGATGGTGCTCGGGCAGATGTCGACGCAGACTTCCTGGCACGAGGGTCCGTAGGCCAGGCACTTGTCATGATCGATGAGGATCGTCCGGCCATCCCACTCGATCGCCCCGGCCGGACACTTGGCGACGCACTTGCGGCAGAGGGTGCAGCCCACCATGCAGGTGGCGCGCACCACGGACTGCTTGTCCTTCGCGACGCACGAGAGCTCGATGCGCCGCACGCGCGGATAGAACTCGAACAGCTCCTTCGGGCACGCGGGGACGCAGAGCCCGCAGCCCGTGCACGCGGCCTCGTTCACGACCGAGATCCCATCGGGGCCGATCGAGAGCGCGTCGAAGGGGCACACGCGCACGCAGTCGCCGAGCCCGAGGCATCCGTTCTTGCACGCCTTGGGCCCGCCGAAGACGAGCGACGCCGCCGCGCAGGTGTCGAGCCCGGCGTAGAGCGCCTCCTCGCGCGCGTACGCGCTCGTGCCGTGGCAGCGCATGACGACGATCCGGTCGGTCACCGCGCCCACGTCCTTCCCCGTGAGCCTGGCGAGCGCCTCGGCCACGCTGCCCCGACCCGGGGCGCAGAGGCTCGGCGAGACGTCCGCGCGCTCGACCACCGCCTCGGCGTAGGCCTGGCATCCGGCGAAGCCGCACGCGCCGCAGTTGGCGGACGGGAGCTGCGCGCGCACGCGGTCCACGAGCGGGTTCGAGGCCACGTGGAACCGGCGGGCCACCGCCGCGAGCGTGAGGCCGAACACCACGCCGAGCGCGGTGAAGACGGCGAGCCCGGCGAGCGCGATCGGAAGCGGTCCCTGGGTCATGGCGGTCACCTCAGGAACGTCAGGCCGGAGAAGCCCATGAACGCGAGCGCGAAGAGGCCCGCCAGCGCGAACGCGATGGGAAGCCCCTGGAAGCTCGCGGGGACGCGGGCCAGCTCCACGCGCTCCCGGGCACAGGACATCAGGAAGAGCGCGAGCGCGAATCCGACTCCGGATCCGACCGCGAGAGCGAGCGACTCGAACGGCCCCGACTCCGCGGCCGCATTCAGGAGCGGCACGGCCAGGATGATGCAGTTGGTCGTGATCAGCATCAGGTAGACGCCGAACTTCCGATGGAGCGAGCGGTGCGTCTTCTTCAAGATCGTGTCGAGCGCCTGCACCAGGAACGCGACCACGCCGATGAAGACGATGATTTGCAAAAATCGGATCTTGAGCGGCAGCATGACGAACGTGAAGAGAGCCCACGACAGCATAGCGCTCAGCACCATGACCGCGGTGAACGTGAATCCCATGCCGACCGCCGTGTCCCGGTTCTTCGAGACGCCGAAGAAGATGCAGAGCCCGAGATACCGCGTGAAGACGAAGTTGTTGATGAGCGCCGCCGAGAGGACCACGGTCAGGAGAAGCGCCCAGGGGGGCGGCCTCATGTCGCGGCCGGCCGGCGGATCGGCGATCGTGATGCGATAGGCGCCCGCGGGGTCGATCCGCTCCCCGAGCGTGAGGAGCACGCGGTTTCCCGGCTCGAGGTCCACCTGGCGGATGTCGAGCGGGACGTCGGGCGCGCGCAGCTCGGTGAGCCTGAAGTTGGACGGCGCGAGGTTCGCGACCGGTCCGGAGAGGAAGAGCCGCACGTGGTTCGGCGCGAGCGGCCGGGCGCCCCGGATCAGCGGCTCGGCGGCCTGGGCGGGCGTCGAGAACGTGAACGCGGCGATCGCGGCGAGCGAGAGCGCGAGCGCCAGGACCGCGGCGACCAGGCCCCCGGTGATCGGGCGCCTCGTGACCACGGGCCGATCGATCCTAGCCATGCGCCCCTCCTCCCGCCGCCACCTTCGGCGCCGGCGCGCCCGAGTGGCGCTTGGCTCGCCGCTCCAGTGCGTTGAAGAGGGCCATGAGGAGCGCGATCGAGAAGAAGCCCCCCGCCGGGAGCGCGAAGAAGAGGAGCGGCTTCTCCGGCGTGAGCGTGATCCCGAGGATCGACCCGCTCCCGAGCACCTCGCGAAGGACGCCGATCGCGATCAGCGCGAACAGGAATCCGAGCCCCATGCCGAGGCCGTCCCAGAACGTGGGCACGAGCGGCATGCGCGAGGCGAAGACCTCGAGCCGGGAGATGATGATCGCGAACGCGACGATGAGCTTCACGTAGAGCCCCACCTGCGCGTAGAGCGCCGGGAAGAATCCGCCCAGCACCATGTCGATCGTGCTCACCCAGACCGCGATGATGATCGTGTAGACCGGGATGCGGACCCTCGGGTGGATCCACCGACGCGTCAGCGCCACCGTCACGCTGGAGAGGACCTGCACGAAGAGCACCGCCACCCCGAGCATGATCCCGTTCCAGACGGTGGTCGTGACGGCGACCGCGGGGCAGAGCGAGAGCGCGAGCCGGAAGACCGGGTTTTCCGAGAAGATGCCGTTCTTGAGGAGCGACCACGCGCTGGGCGGGCGCTCGATCAGGACGATGGG
>JAEHDN010000301.1 GCA_016880395.1 Candidatus Eiseniibacteriota bacterium | reverse complement strand
GAGTCAGGAGGAGCATCGTGCCCTCATTCCCTCCAGCATCCTGCCGGGTCTGGGTCGCGGTCGGTTGGCGCCGGGGATGTTCCCGGTCCGCCTTTCCCTTCCGGCTCAACCATCGGCAGGGGAGGGCGCCATCTGAATGGCGAATCCCCGCGCCGGCGCTGAAGGATCGCCTTGGGCAGGCGGTTCGATCGGGCCATGCGCGGGCGCGCTTGAGAGCGGGCACGGTGCCTGCTACGATTCCGCCGCGTGGCACCCCTCGAGGAATTCCATTCGCGTTACGGCAGGGCGTGGGCGATCCGCCCCATGGTTCTGGCCATTATCCTCATCCTGGCGCTGACGCTCGGCTGTGGCTCCGAGAGCACGATCAACCCCGGCACCGATCCCGACGCGGTCGTCTGGACGCGGCTCACGAGCCTGCCCAAATCCGAGCTCGGCGCCATCTACCCGGACTGGCGCGGCGACTCCGTCACGTTCACCGGGCTCGACCTGATCACCAAGAACCAGCTCCGGATCGGCTACCTCGACATCAACGACGGAGCGTCGGCCTACATCCCGACGTATCCGGGACAGGCGCCGTGGGTCGACGCGCGCTCGCGGTGGGTAGGCAGCGGGCTCGTGATCTACGAGTCGGGGCGAGACGTCGCCAACCAACAGCCCGACCTCTACTACCGCGACGTCGCCACGGGGCAGGACAGGCGGCTGATGTACACCTCGACCGAATTCGAGCACTACCCGGCTCCGCAGCCGGGCGGACCGGGCCTCGCCTACGCGGAGGGCAGAGTCGACGGGAAGGGGCGTCTGGCGTTCATGGCCGACACGGCGCTGACACCCGACCGGCACTACATCACGAAGGCGGGCTTTCCGGTGGGCGAGCCCTCGTGGGATCCCACGGGGACCAAGATCGCGTTCAGCGCCGACAGCGCCGGCGTGGCGCGCCACCTCTGGTGGATCGCCATCGGCGACACCACGACGCACAAGCTGACGTCGGGACCCTACGAGGACGGGGCGCCCCAGTTCAGCCCCGACGGGACGAAGATCCTCTTCCTGTCGAACCGCTCGGGGAGGTCGAGCGTGTGGATCGTGGACCCCGCCGGCGAGGCGGCGGGGCTCAAGCGGGTCGCCTTCGAGGATATCGGGGCGGCGATCTACACCCCATGCTGGTCACCGGACGGAACCCGGATCATGGTCAGCTCGAACGGTGGCGGCTACGGCCGCCAGCTCTGGATCCTTTCGAATCTGCAGCTCCAGCTGCCCTAGCCGTATCTAGCCGGGACCGCGGTCGGCCTCCGCACCGCCCCCCAGCTTCGCCCTCATCGCGCGCGCGAAGCGGCGGGCGCGCTCTTCCCGCCGCGCGATGTCAGGTTCCTCGAGAAGCTCCTGGATCAGCGCGCTCCCCACGATGACCCCCTCGGCCCGGCCGCGCAGCGGCTCGGCGTCGCTCGCGGGGCTCCATCCGAACCCGACGCACCGCGGGAGCGGAGAATGCTCGCGACAGGCACGCAGGAGATCATCGAGCCCGGGGTCCCCACCGCCGCGTCCCGTCACGCCGAGGCGCGCGACCACGTAGAGATAGCCTCTGGCGCGCTCCGCGATCGCCGGAAGCCGCCCGCGATCGGTCGTGGGGGCCACGAGCGCGATGGTGTCGAGCCCCGATTCCTGGATGAGGGACCAGAGCGCCGGATCTTCCTCGGGAGGCAGGTCGACGAGGATCACGCCGTCCACGCCGGCGCCGGCCGCGTCCCGCGCGAAGCGCTCGGGGCCGTAGGCCACGATCGGGTTCAGGTAGCTCATCAGCACGAGCGGGGTCTCGAAGCGCGCGCGGAGGCGCCGCGCCTGCGCGATCACGTCCGCGAGGCGGACGCCGCGCGCGAGTGCGCGCCGTGTGGACTCCTGGATCACCGGGCCGTCGGCGAGGGGATCGCTGAAGGGGACCCCGAGCTCGAGGGCGTCGGCGCCTTCCTCGCAGAGGGCGGCCGCGAGGCGATCCGATTCGTCGGGGTCGGGAAAGCCGGAAGTGAGGAAGGGAACGAACGCGAGGCGCCGCTCCCGTGCGGCCCGCTCGAAGGAGCGGCCGATCCGGCCGGCCACGGTCAGCCGTTCAAGGCGGCCGCGCGGCGGTAGGCGTCGCGGGCGCGGAGAGGAAGCTCCTTCTTGTCGTAGGCAACGCCCAAGAGCCGGTGGATGCGAGGATCGTCGGGCCTGAGCCGTGCGGCGTTCTCGAGGGCGAGGATGGCCTGGTCGGCGGCGTCCTGGTTGTTGTAGGCAACGCCGAGATGGTAATGGAGCCGCGCGTCGTCCGGCCGGATCTCGAGCGCGCGCTTCAGCTCCCCGACCGCGCGCGCGTACGCTCCGACGCGAAGGTGGAGGATCGCGAGCGCGTAGAGCCCGTCGGCAGACGCGGGATCGAGCTTGGCGGCCGCCTCGAGCATCGCCTCGGCCTCTCCGAGCTCGTCCTCGGCCAGAAGCGCCCACCCCAGGTTGAAATGGGCCCCGGCGCTCCCCGGATTGAGCGCCACGGCCCGCCGGAACTCCACCAGCGCCTCCTCGGCCATGCCCCATTCCGCGTAGAGCGCGCCCAGGTTGGACCGGACGTCCGCGGAGGCCGGATCGAGGCTCACCGCGCGGCGGAGCGCGTCGATCGCGCCCTTCCGGTCGCCCAGATCCGCGCGCGCCAGGCCGAGATTGACCCAGGACCGCACGTGCCCGGGATCGAGACGGACCGTGGTCTCGTACGCCGTGCGCGCCGCTTCCGCGTGCCCTCGACGCGCGTGGTGGAGCCCGAGCCGGAAGGACCCGTCCGCGCTCGACGGCTCGAGCTCGACCGCCTGCCTGAGATAGAGGCCGGCCTCGTCGTGCGCGCCGGAGCGTGACAGGAGATCGCCGAGGAGCACGAGCAGCTCGGTGGAGCGGGGATGCGTGAGGATTCCCTGGCGCAGCGTCTCGATCGCGCGCTCGGCGCGATCCTGCGCGAGGAAGATGCGCGCCGCCTGGAGGACCTGCTCGGGATCTGCGGCGGAGCGGACGAGATTCTCGGCGAGCGCGAGGCTCTCCTCGCGGGATTCGGATCCCGAGAGCGCACCGTCACGCAGGGAGAGAGGAAGCGCTCGATCCACGCACGCACT
>JAEHDN010000300.1 GCA_016880395.1 Candidatus Eiseniibacteriota bacterium | reverse complement strand
TCCGCCTGGCGCATGCGCTGCTCCATCTGCTTGATGCTGGAGAGATCCTGGCAGACGCCGATGAGCCCGGCCACATCGCCCGTACCGGAGCGGAGCGACCAGAACGAGATGCCGACCGGCACCTCCTGGCCGTCGCGCCGGCGCAGACGGAACTCGTAGCGCGGGGCGGGCTCGCTTCCCTCCGAGACGGCGCGACTCACCTCGGCCAGATCGACCCCGTCTCCGAAGATCGTCTCCCACCCCTGATCGATCGCGTCCTCCGCGCGCACTCCGGTGATGGACACGGCGGCCCGGTTGAAGGCGGTGACCCGGCCGCTCGGATCCACCCCGACGAGCCCCGAGCCCACCGATTCGAAGATCAGGTCCCGGAAGGCCTGCAGGTCGGAGAGGTGCTTGCGCTGGTCCTCCATGTGCTCCTGCAGCTCGTGATAGCGCTCCGCGAGGGCCCCGGTGACCACCGCGACGGCGAGCAGGACCCCCGCGTTCATGAACACGGTCAAGATCTCGAGCGCGGTGTTCTCGGAGGGGGCGCCCACCTTCAGCATCGGCACGATCGTCCGGCCCAGGACCGGGAGCACGTAGAGGACGCTGCAGATCCCCGCGACGACGAGGCCGCCCCGCCCCGACAGCACGAAGCAGGAGGCCACCACGAGGAGCACGTAGAGCGGGATGAAGACCGACTGGGGGCCGCCGGTCGCGGTGATGATGCCGGTGATGAGCAGCGCGTCCAGGCCGAACTGGAACCACGCGATCCGCTCCAGCGGCACGTCCCGCCGCTCTCCCAGCGGCAGCACCAGGCAGGCGGCGGCGCCCCCGAGGACGGCGATCGCGAACGTGCCGAAGGCGTACGGGAACGCCTCCGTGAACCGGAGCAGCGCTCCGACCGCCAGCACGATGGCGGCCGTGAGCAGTCGCGCCCGGTTCAGCCCCCACAGGGACGAACGGAGCGCGGGCGACTTGGGCAACCAGCAGCTCTCGCGCTACTTGACCAGCGTGACCAGTTTGAAGATCGGCAGGTACATGGCCACGACGAGGCCGCCGACCACCACGCCGAGGAACACGATCATCATCGGCTCGAGCAGCGAGGTGAGGGTGCTGACCGCGGTGTCCACTTCGTCGTCATAGAAGTCGGCGATCTTGCTCAGCATCGCGTCGAGGGCGCCCGTCTGCTCGCCGACCGAGATCATCTGGGTGACCATCGGCGGGAAGACGCCGGAGGTGCGCAGCGGATCGGCCAGGGTCTTACCTTCGGTGACCGCAGCGCGGCACTGCAGCACCGCCTTCTCCACCACCTTGTTCCCGGCGGTCCGGGCGGTGATCCGGAGCCCGTCCAGGATCGGCACGCCGGACTGGACGAGCGTGCCCAGCGTCCGGGTGAAGCGGGCCACCGCGACCTTGCGCACGAGGGTGCCGAAGACGGGGAGCTTGAGCATGAGCGCGTCGATGGTGGCGCGCCCGCCCTCGGTTCGGTAGTAAGAGCGCAGGGCCATGACCGAGCCGATCATGCCCGCGATGATCAGCAGGATGTAGGCGCGTACGAAGTTGGACAGCCAGAGGACGATCATCGTGGGCATCGGCAGGTCGGCGCCGAGGTCCTTGAACATCTGGGCGAAGGTCGGGATCACGAAGGTGAGCATGAAGATGACGACCATCATCGCGACCCCGATGATCGCGGCCGGGTACACCATCGCGGCCTTGACCTTGCGCTTGAGGGCCGCCGCCTTCTCGATGTAGGCGGCGAGACGCTGGAGGACGACGTCGAGGATACCGCCGGCCTCTCCGACCTCGACGAGGTTCGTGAAGAGGTCGTCGAAGGTCCGCGGGTGGCGCCGCAGCGCGTCGGCGAGCGTGGAGCCCGCCTCGACGTGACGGGCGACCTGTCCGGTGACGCTCCGGAGCGTCTTCGACTCGCTCTGCTCGGCGAGGATGTTCAGGCACTGCACCAGCGGAAGGCCGGCGTCGATCATGGTGGAGAACTGGCGGGTGAAGATCGCCATCTCCTTGTCCTTGACCTTGCCGCCGAACTTGAACGACATCTTCGGCGCCGTCTTTTCCGCGATCTTGGTGACGAGAATCGAGCGGCGCCGAAGCTCACCCACCGCCGCCGAGCGGTCGGGAGCTTCGATCTCCCCGTTCTGGTTTCCGCTGGCGGTACGACCCTGATAGACGAAGACAGCCATCGTGTAAGCCTCCCCGGTGGACTACCGTCTGCCGAATGGAGAGCCGCCCGCGCCCGCGACCACGGCGGGCGCGCCCGCGGCGGCGGCCGGAGCGGTCCCGAGCAGTCCCGCGAGCTCTTCGGGCAGCGTGCTGCGGTTCAGCGCTTCTTCCCGGCTGATGCGGCGCTTCTGCACCAGCTCGGCGAGCGACTGGTTCATGGTCTGCATGCCGAACTTCTGGCCCGCCTGCATGGCGGAATAGATCTGGTGAACCTTCTCCTCGCGGATGAGGTTCCGGATCGCGGGAGTCGCGACCATGATCTCCAGCGACATGGCTCGGCCCCGGCCGTCCGCGGTCGGGATCAACTGCTGCGACAGCACGCCTTCGAGCACCAGCGAGAGCTGGGCGCGCACCTGCGCCTGCTGGCTGGTGGGGAACACGTCGATGATCCGGTTGATGGTCTGAGCGCAGGAGTTGGTGTGGAGCGTGCCGAGCGTCAGGTGGCCGGTCTCGGCGATGGTCAGGGCCGCCGAGATGGTCTCGAGGTCGCGCATCTCACCGACGAGCACGACGTCGGGATCCTGGCGCAGGATGGACTTCAGCGCGTTCTTGAACGAGTGCGTGTCCGAGAAGACTTCACGCTGGTTCACCAGACACTTCTTGTGGTGGTGGACGAATTCGATCGGGTCTTCGATCGTCATGATGTGCTCGGTGCGCTCGTTGTTGATCTTGTCCACCATG
>JAEHDN010000299.1 GCA_016880395.1 Candidatus Eiseniibacteriota bacterium | reverse complement strand
TCCGCTCGGCGGGCTCGCCCGGTGGGCGAGCCAACTCAAGGTGGGCGAGCTGAAGTTCCCGAACAACTTCACGGTCGACGCGGGGGATTTCTTCGGCCTCGGCGGGGAGCAGGACTCCCTGAAGAGCTCGTTCATGGTGCATGCCATGGACCAGCTCGGGTACGACGTCGTGACCCTCGGCGAGCGGGAGTTCAACTTCGGCCAGCAGTTCCTCCTCAACCAGTTCAAGACCACCAAGATCGACGTGGTCTGCGCGAACCTGGTCTACACGAACTCCAAGAAGCCGTTCGTGAAGCCGTACGTCATCCGCAAGGTCGGGACGATCAAGGTCGCCTTCTTCGGGCTCCTCAACTCGGACTCCAAGATCCGCCCGTTCAAAGGGGATCCGGCCCTCACGATCCTCGATCCGACGCAGACGGCCAAGACGCTCCTCCCCGAGCTGCGCCAGAAGGCGGACGTGGTGGTCCTGCTCTCGCATCTCGGCATGACCGACAGCCAGAAGCTGACGATCGACGCCCCTGTCGATGTGATGATCTTCGGTCATCAGCCCGGGCTCTTCCGGACGCTGGCGAAGACGCAGGACGTGATCACGGTGCGGGGCGGCGAGCGGGGTCAGTACATCCCGGAGGTCCACCTCGTCGTCGAGGACCATAAGGTCGCCTCGTACGACGGCGACGTGGTCCAGCTCGATGACAAGATTCCCGCGGACGAGGCCATGAACGCCCAGGTCGACAAGTACAACGACGAGCTGAACCAGCGGTTCGCGAAGGCGAACGAGGCGACGGCCACCACCGCGGCGCGTACCACCGCCCAGCAGATCGCCGGCGAGCGCTACCTCGGCGAGAACAACTGCCGCCGCTGCCACGAGGCCGAATACCAGAAGTGGTCCAAGCAGGCTCACGCTCACGCGTTCCAGACGCTCGTCACGAACCAGCGCGACTCGACGCCGGAGTGCCTCCCCTGCCACGTGGTCGGCATGGGCTCGGCCGGCGGGTTCATCTCCAAGCAGACCACGCCGGACCTAGTCAACGTCCAGTGCGAGAACTGCCACGGCATGGGGACCCGTCACGGCCAGGTCGACACGGTCGGCCCCGAGGTCTGCCAGACCTGCCACACCCACGAGCAGAGCCCGAACTTCCAGTATGACGAGATGGTCCAGAAAATCGTCCACTGGGAGTGATGTGGTCGTACGAGCGCGCAGCCTTGCGGCACCGCTTCTCGCCATCCTCACCCTGCTTCTCTGCCTGAGCGCGCCGGCCCAGCCGGCGCGCGCTCAGGCGCTCCAGCTCCAGACGCTCGCGCTGCCCCAGACCCCGGTCGTGGGTCCGTGGGTCCGCTACCGCGTCCGCACACAGACGCGCTCGCGCGCCGTGCGCGAGTACACGCAGAGGGTCGCGATCGTGGGCAAGGAGATGGTGAATGGTCGCGATGGATTCTGGGTCGAGCTCAAGACCGAGGGGCAGCCTTCGGGCACGCGCATCGAGCGCGGCTTCTTCCTCCCTTCGGCATCCGCGGGCGATGCGCCGCCGGACGAGGAGGGCGCAGCGCCCGTCCGCCCCGCTTCCCATACGCGCGCCCGTCTCGAGCGTTACCAGGTGCTCCAGTCCAACGGAAAGCTCTACGAGTACCCCGCCGAGAAGATGACGGAGATCCGGTCGGGGGGCGACGTCGGCACGATCGAGCTGTTCGAGTACGACACGGAGATCCAGGCGGTTGTCGAGAACCTCGGCGCTGACACGCTGCGGACCGCATCGCGTGTCATCCCAGCCCTGGTCGAGCGAACCCGCCGCGCGAGTGCGGACGCCTGGCCCGTTCCCGGCGACACCTCCTGGGTGAACCGACCGCTCCTGGTCCAGACCGTCTGGATGAACTCGGCGGTCCCGATCACGGGCGTCGCCCGGTCCCTCTTCCAGGTAACGACCGAGCGTGTGCCGTCCGCAACCCGGGATGCCGCGCCCATCCAGGGGGAGCCTCCGGCTCGTCCGGACATCACGGCCTCGATCGCTCCGCCCTCGGCCGGTGCGACCAGGCCGCCGCCCGCTGCGACTCCGCCCCCCGCCGGCACGACCCCGCCGCCACCCGCTGGGACTCCGCCGCCCGCCGGCACGACCGGCACGCCCCCGCCAGCCTCACCGACTCCAGCGGCCTCCGTCCCCGCCGGCTCGACACCACCGCCGCCGGCCCCCGTGATCTCGTGGACCGACCTCATGCTCCTCGACCTCGGCGCGGACGCCGTGCCCGAGGTCACGCAGACCCCGGAGCCGCTCCCGGACGCAACCTCTCCGGCGGGCGGCGGACCGCGCCCCCCGGGAATCATCCGCTGACGCGCTAGTCGCACCCGCCCCCTTGAGAACGCGCCGTTTCTGCCGATAGGCACGGCGTCGCCCCGGGCCTCCGCGGCCCGGTCTCACACCCAGGGGGAGCGCATGAACCAGGGCCGCCGCAAGCCGCTCGGCCAGAGCCTCGTCGAGCAGGGGCACCTCTCACCCGAGGCCCTCGCGCGCGCGCTCGAGGAGCAGCGCCGGACCGGCGCGTCGCTGCGCGAGGTCCTCCTCAAGCTCGATCTCGCTCCGGAGTCCGCCCTTCTGGACTACTACGAGGACCACGCCGGCGTTCCGCGCATGGACCTCACCACGTACATCCTCGAGCCCGAGATCGTGCGGCTCGTTCCGGAGCGGGTCGCGCGGCAGTTCCATGTCGTGGCCCTCTTCCGGATCGGCAACACCATCACGGTCGCCATGGCCGACCCCCTCGACGTGGTCGCGCGGGACGAGGTGAAGCAGAGCACCGGCCTCGAGGTGGACGTGGTGGTGTCGCCGGAAGGGCAGATCCGCGAGGCGATCGACCGCTATCACCCCGCGGCCGGGCTGGACCGCCTCGTGCGCGCAGGATCGCACGCCCCGGCCGAGGCTCCTCGTCTGGAGGAGGACGGGCCGGTCATCCGGTTCGTGAACGCGATCGCCCAGCAGGCTCTCCGCGAGGGAGCCTCGGACGTCCACTTCGAGCCGGAGGAGTCCTCGTTCCGCGTCCGCTTCCGCGTGGACGGCGTGCTCCGTGAGGCTTCCCTCCAGTCGCGCGAGCTCTACGCGTCGGTCGTGTCGCGCATCAAGGTGATGGCCACGCTCGACATCGCGGAGCGTCGGCTTCCGCAGGACGGCCGGCTCCGCATGAGCGTCAGCGGACGCGACCTCGACGTGCGCGTCTCGACCTTCCCGACGATCCACGGCGAGAACGTGGTGCTCCGTCTGCTCGACCGCTCGTCGGCCCTGATCGGCATGCCGGAGCTTGGCCTCCTCCCGGAGCCGCTCGAGGTGCTCGCGCGCATGACCGAGCGGCCGAACGGCATGGTGCTCGTCACCGGTCCCACCGGGAGCGGGAAGACGACCACACTCTACGCCTGCCTCCACCGCATCCAGGGGGTCGAGCGGAACATCGTGACCCTCGAGGACCCGGTCGAGATCCATCTTCCGTCCGTACGACAGACCCAGGTGGATCCCGACGTCGGTCTCACGTTCGCGCGCGGGCTCCGCGCGCTCCTCCGCCAGGATCCCGACGTCATCATGGTGGGCGAGATCCGGGACGCCGAGACCGCCGAGATCGCCGTGCGGTCGGCGCTCACGGGGCATCTCCTCCTCGCGACCCTCCACACGAACGACGCCGCCGGCGCGATCCCTCGGCTCCTCGACATGGACGTCGAGCCGTTCCTCCTCTCCTCGGCACTGGCGGGCGTGGTGGCGCAGCGTCTCGTGCGCCGGGTCTGCGACCGATGCAAGGCGCCGGCCGACGTGCCGAGGAGCCTGCTCGACCAACTCGGCGCGCCGGCCGATTCCCGCTTCCAGCGCGGGAAGGGATGCGGTGCGTGCGGGCACGGCGGCTACCGCGGCCGCGTGGGCGTCTACGAAGTGCTCGAGGTGACCGACGCCATCCGCGAGCGCATCCACGCGCGCGCGTCGGGCGAGGAGATCGCACGGGTGGCGCGAGCCGAGGGCATGAGCACGCTCCGCGACGACGCCATCCGGAAGGCCGCCCTCGGCGTCACGACGCTCGACGAGGCGCTCCGCGTGACGGGCGGGGACGGAGCCCGCGGCGGCTCCGCGCCCGCAGGCTCCCGCCGGTAGCCGATGCCTTCCTACCGCTACCGGGCCGCGGCCGCCGCGGGAGGAACGCGCACGGGCGAGGTCGAGGCGGCGGACCTCGACCAGGCGATCGGCCGGGTCCGCGAGCTTGGTCTCGTACCGATCCGTCTCGATCCCGCCGCCCTGGCGGCTTCGTCGCGCCGCTCCTGGGAGCTCCCACGCCGCCGCGTGCGCACGTCGGAGCTGATCCTCTTCACGCGCCAGCTCGAGACGATGCTCGACGCGGGGCTGCCGCTTCTCGCGACGCTCGAGACGCTCGAGCCGCAGGCCGGCGATCCGGCGCTCCGCGACGCGGTGCGCGGGGTGCGCGGCGCGGTGGAGCAGGGAAGCACGCTCACCGAGGCGATGCGTGCGTACCCGCACTGCTTCCCGACCCTCTACGTGAACCTGGTGCACGCCGGCGAGGAGGGTGGGCTTCTCCCCGCGATGCTCGACCGGCTCGGGGGGGTGCTCGAGCACCAGGAGGAGACGCGCCAGCGGATCCAGTCGGCCGTCTTCTACCCCGTCATCGTGATGTCCGAGCTCCTCGTCGCGTTCATCGTGCTGGTGAAGCTGGTGCTGCCCCGGTTCGCGTCGCTCTTCCGGAATCTGAACGCGGAGCTGCCGTTTCCGACCCGCGTGCTGATCGGGACGAGCGACTTCTTCGATGCGTACGGGTTGCAGGTCCTCATCGCGGCCATCGCGGCCGGGGCCGGCTTCGCGCTCTGGGTCCGGACCGATGACGGCCGCCGCCGGTTCGACTCGTGGATCCTCGCCATCCCTCTCTTCGGGCCGATCGGCCAAAAGGTCGCCATGGCGCGCTTCGCGCGGGTCCTCGCGGCCCTCGTCGAGAGCGGCGTTCCCATCGTCCGCGCCATCGCGATCGCCCGCGGGGTGCTGGGCAACCGGAGCCTCGAGATCGAGATCGACCGGATGCGGGACGGGCTGATGGCGGGGGAGGGGTTGGCCTCTCCGCTCAAGGGGAGCCGGGTCGTGCCCCCCCTCATGGTCCGGATGATCGCCGCCGGCGAGGAGACCGGCTCGCTCGGGAAGATGCTGGTGCGGGCGGCCCGATTCTACGACCGGGACGTGGATTACGCGGTCAAGAACCTGGCCACGGCTCTCGAGCCGGCGCTCCTCCTGGTCCTAGGTATCTCCGTGCTGTTCACGGCGTTGGCCGTTTTCCTGCCGCTCTGGAACTTGATGAACGCATTCCGTCACTGAGGCGTTGCCGATCGCATTCAAGGTGGGACCCGGTCCTGCCGAAGATTCAGGGGTCAG
>JAEHDN010000044.1 GCA_016880395.1 Candidatus Eiseniibacteriota bacterium | reverse complement strand
TGACCCTGGACAGCGACCCGATCGCGATCGAGGACGGGTACATGGAGTCGAGCCGCCCGGTGACGATCGAGATGCGCGGTCCGATTCCGTCGCGGCGACTCGGCGAGCATCGCCTGCACGTGGTCGTGGAATGGCCGCAGAACGTGGCGGCACGCCCGGTCACCATCGTCTGCCTGCCGCCTCTGTCGGGAATCGCGCCCCCGCCCACGCCGGCCGAGGCGGAGACGCTGCGCACCGAGGAGCCTCCGCGTGCGCCCTCCGCCCTCACGCTCGAGGCCACGTACCTCGCGCTCGGCAAGTCGGAGTTCCGGGATGAGGAGGCGGCGGGGCTCGCGTGGACGGCGTGGCGCGCGCGCTACGCGATCTCCCCCACCGCCGAGCTGACCGGCAACGCGACCTGGCGGCTTCGCATGGACGATCCGGAGAACGGGAGCGGCACCCCCGAGCAGGTCGAGGTTCGACTCGGGCTCTCGCGCGGCTCGGCCGCCGTGGGCGATCTGGCCCCCTCGCTCGCGCAGGACGCTCCCTTGCTCGCGAGCCCTGTCCCGCGGCGGGGCGCAGAGGTCGAGTGGCGCAAGACCCCGCTCGGAGATCTCCAGGGCTTCGTGGCGCTGGATTCGCGGCCGAGGTCCGCCGCGGGCGCGATCGACGAGCCCAGGTCCGACCTCTACGCGGCGCGCCTCGCCCACGCCTTCGCGAGCGACAAGCTGAAAGCCGCGCTCTACGGCGGCTACGTGCACGACGACCCCACCGCGGGCGGGCCGGACTCGGTGGTGCGTGCGCAGGCGCTCTATGGCGGATCGGGATCGGCGGCCCTCGGCTCGAGCTGGACTCTCGCCGGGGACCTCGTCACGGTGCGACACCGCACGATCGAGGGGATCGAGCCAGGCCGCTCGCGCACGGCGGTGCGCGGGACGCTGCATGGCGTGGTCGCGGGATTCGAGACCAGCGCCGAAGGATTCCGGCACGCGCCCGACATGGCGACGTCCCTCAACCCCTACGCGCTGTCCGATCGCGAAGGCGGCTCGGCGCGGCTCGAGCACGACCTCGCGAACTGGCGTTTCTTCGGCGGCTACCGGAGCGAGAGACCGGTCGAGGACGGCGATGCTCCCTCGGTTCACGTGAACCGATGGAACTTCGGCGGACGCTTGAAGCTCAACCAGGTGAGCTGGGTCACACCCGAGTTCATCCGGCTGCAGCACCACGGCGCCGCCAGCCACCTGCGCGAGTCCCGCGCCGCCACGGAGCTGGTGATCGGCGAGAAGTACGAGGGACAGACGCGCGCGCGAATCGACCTCGCGCTCTTCGAGGACGACCTCGCCGAGAACGCCCGCCGGCTCGTGACCTCGGGCTCGCTCGTCTCGACCCGCCGCTCCGGCAGCGGCGTGACGAGCACGATCTCGGCCGGGATCGAGGTGAACGAATTCCAGGACCTGGACCTCACCGACCAGACGATCCAGGCCGCCCTGGAGATCCGCTGGGAGGCGATCCCCGGCGTCTTCCTCGTCACACCCTTCGTGTCGTGGCTCGATCGGGAGTGGGACACCCTGGCGCAGCGGGAGGAGCGGCTCGCCGGCCGGCTCCAGCTCACGTGGGTGCGCGTGCCCCACCTCGGCGACAACGCGCTCTCGATCGAGGGGCGCATCGATCGGCGCAACCTGCAGGGCCCCGTGCCCGACGACACCGTCGAGGGCGGCGTCCAGATCTCCTTCGGCCAGAGGATCGGCATCCTCCGCTGACCGACGTCGGCGTCGGTGTCGAACGTCCGACGCGCCCGCGCCTCCCTCCACGCCTCCCGTGCCTCGCGCGGGCGATCTCATATCGTTGGAACGCGTCATGCTGCATCCTGGCTTACCCTCGCTCCTCGGCGCCCATGGCGCGGCGCCTGCCGCGCGAACGAAGGAGGGTGCCGTCATGAAAGTCGTCCACCTGGTTTGCCTCGCCTTGCCTCTCTCACTCTCCATCTCGGGCTGCGAGCACAAGCAGACGCGCGTGGCCGACGTGGAGGCTCCGCCCCGACCGGGGGTGATCGAAGCGCACTGGGTCACCGGTCCCGAGCTGGATCAGGCCGTGCTCGAGGCGGCCGCGACACCGCTCGTGAAGCAGGTCATCGCGGAGAATGTGGATCCGCGCCTCACCCCGATGTGGCACCTCGCGGTGAAGGCCAAGGGCCGGCTCCTCGACGGCAGGACCATCGGCGTGACGATGCTCCCCTACATGGTGGACGGCGATCCGACGCACGCCCGATTCCTCTCCTACATCGACGACGGCATGGGCCCCTACGCGGAGCCGTCGGACCTCCTCCTGGGACGCGAGCCCACGTCGCTCGAGACCGGGTTCGTGCCGGTCGATCTGGGCGGCAGGATCGGCTACGTGAGGAGTGGCGCCACGTACAAGCTGGCTGCGAGCGGGCTGGTCCAGCGCTCCCCGGACAGGAGGAACTGGATGAAGTTCGCGGACTGCTTCTTCGACGCGGCTCCCGGCTACTGTGCCACGGGATCGGCTCTGGCCGAGGAGATCGCCCCCGGCGTGCCGCGCGCCGGAGCGATCGGCTGCGGGGTCGGGATCGCGGTAGCCGCGATCACCTGCGCCGCGCAGCACCTGCTCTAGGAGCGCGGCCATGCGGCGATCCTGGATCGTGCTTGCGGCGGGATCGGCGGCGGCGGGCCTGGCGCTCGCCGCCCTCGCCCCCAGGCGCTG
>JAEHDN010000298.1 GCA_016880395.1 Candidatus Eiseniibacteriota bacterium | reverse complement strand
TGGATTACAGACGCGCGGCTGGGCCGGACGGCCTCGCGTCTATGCTCTCGATGGCAGGAATCCCGACAAACTGTCAGGAGCGCCGCGCGTGAGGTGTCTGCTCGCGCGGGTCCAAGCGGAGGCGCGCGGCGGCTAGGTGGGACGCGCGGCGGCGGAGGGCGCGACGGCCGGCTTGTAGATCAGCCCCAGATTCTTCCGGCCGTTCATCTTTACGGTGAGGGGCGCGTCGAAGCGGAGATGGCGCACGAGCTGGGCCTCTCCGGCCGCGGGCTGCGCCTCGATCCAGTCCCAGTCGATGAATCCCTCCCCGAGATCCTCGTTCACGGTGAAGTAGCCGATACCGAACGAGGTCAGGTTCTGGAAGAAGTGGCTCCCCTGCGAGGGCGTCACGCGAACGTCGCGGAAACCCGACTCCACGATGACGCGCGCGCCGGAGATCTGATCCCACGTCACCGGGATGCCGAGCCAGGGATCGGTCGAGCCCCAACGCCCGACGCCGATCAGGAGGTAGGGCCGCTTGGCCTCGAGCAGCTCGGCGTTGAATCTTGCCACCGCCGCGGCCACGACGCGGCTCTTGGATCGGTCGAAGCGGTGGAAGTCGACCACCACGGCGTCCCGGATCCCGTCCACCATTCCGTTCCCCATCACCTGCGTGCTGCGGCAGAGGAGCGCCCCGCGCGGCGCCTCCTCGAGCTCGAGATTCTCGGTCTCGTGCGCGAGCACGAGGGGGCGCATCTGCAGGAAGCCGAAGTGGTGGGGCTTGTCCGGATCCTTCGACAGGACGGCCGCGAACTCGATCTCGGCGGGCCGATTCATGCCCCGGCTCCCGGCATCGAGCAGCACCGAGAGCACCTCAGCCAGGGGGAAGACGCCGTGCTTCAGGATCGGCGCGAACGTGACCAGACGCACGCCGGGGCGCGCGAGCCCGTCGAACACAGCCTGGTTCTCGGCGGAATAGGTCGAGCCCAGGGCGTTGAGGGTTCCGTCCTGCTCCGCCGCCTCGAGGCCGAACCGCTTCTCGCGCATGGCCTGCTCGCCGTCCGAGTCCGCGCGCGCATCGAGCTCCACGGCCCAGAACTCGCGCTGGGAGTTCCGCACGATCTCGTCGGGGGTGGAGAACTGGAGGATCGCCTGCGGGTGGCGCGGGCAGAACGTGAGGCAGCGCTCCCCCGCCACGACGCTCCGCCCCATGCCGAGCGCCACGGCCGCGATACCGTCGTCGGTCTCGAGCGGCGGCGTCGCGTAGTAGTTGTAGGAGCGGGCCACGCCGGAGAAGTCGGGATAGAAGCGGTTCCCGTGGTGCGCTCCCACCACCCGCTGGATCGCGACCGCCATCTTCTCCTCCTCGAGCCGGTACGGCGTCGCGTGGAGGAAGTCCTTCGTCTGTCGCAGGAAGGTCGATGCGTACACGCGCCGCACCGCGCCGACGAGCTGGCGCAGCCGCACCCGCGGGTCGGGGTGGTTGTTGGGCAGCATGAACGTCTCGTAGACGCCGGTGAAGGGCTGGTACTGCGAGTCCTCGAGGAGGCTCGAGCTTCGGACCGCGATCGGCCATCGCGCCGCGGCGACGAAGGCGCGGAGTTTCCGCATCACGTCCCGTGGGAGTGGCGCTCGGAGGAACTCGGCCAGGATCCGATCGTCATCCCGGCTGTTCAAGGCGAGATCGTAGAGCTGGTTCTTCTCGAGATACCGATCGAAACAGTCGGTCGCCAGGACGATGGTCTGCGGCACGGCGATCCGCACCCCGTGGAGACCGCGTCCGATCCCATGGTAGTTGATCAGGTAGCGCACGAACGCGAGCCCGCGCGCCTTGCCGCCCAGCGATCCGTTCCCGATCCGGGCGAAGAAGTTGATCTCCGGGTCGAACGTCGCCGGGTCGAAATCGGCGACCAGCGCCTCGGTCTGCTCGCGCCGGTACTCTCCGATCGACGCGATGAGGTTGTGGCGCAGCCCCTCGAGCGAGGGGAAATCCTCGACGCGACGCGGTCGTAGCTTCCGGGCGAGCGCGAACTCGGTGCGCGCGCCCAGCCAGTTGGAGAAGTGATTCCGCTGCGCGTGATAGCCGATGCTCTCCGCCGGGACGGTCCGGAGCTTCTCCTCGAGCGCCTTCAGGTCGCTCGCGCGATCCACCTCGACTCCGTTCGGCAGCCGGAAGACGAACTCGCCGAACCCGAAGTTCTGGACCAGGAACGCCCTGAGATCGGAGAGAAGCGTCTCCGAGTACTTGCGCAGGAAAGCCGCGCCCACCTGGGCCGCGCCGGAGGCGAACTCGGCCCGGCTCGACTGGAGCACGATCGGCAGGTCGGGAATCTTCCCGCGGACGAGTCGCGCCAGATCGAAGCCCGCGTTCCGCTCCCGCCGCCCGCCCCGCGGGAACTCCACGTCGGAGATGAGCCCGAGGAGGAAGGGCTCGTAGCGCTGCACCAGGTCCCAGGCCTGCTCGAACGTGCTCGCGAGGAGGAGCTTGGGCCGCGCGCGCGTGCGGACGAGCTTGTGCGAGGGATTGATCCCCTCGCTGATCAGCCGCTCCGACTGGCGGATCAGCTCGGTGTAGATCTCGGGCAGGAAGGAGGAGTAGTAGCGGACGTTGTCCTCGACCACGAGGAGCACCCGCACGCCCATGGCCGCCGTGTCGTGGGCCACGTTCCGTCGGTCCTCGACGTATTTCACGATGGCGACCAGGACCCGCGCGTTCCCCTGCCAGAGGAAGAGCCCGTCCAGAACACTCACGTCGTGGGTCGCCTCGAACTCCTTCCGCTCGTCGTTGTCGTACGCCATCGCCACGACCGGGATGTCGAGTCCGGCGCTCTTCACCTCGCGCGCGATCTCGGTCGCATCCATGTCCGCCGGGCGGAGGGTGCTCAGGATGAGATTGAAGCGCCGCTCCGACCGGGCGAGGTCGAGCGCCTCCCTCGCCGTGGAGACGTGGGTGAGCCCGGGCGTGTGGTGGAGGGAGAGGTCGAGGAACTCGCCTGCGATCAGCTCGTTGAGCCGCCCATCCTCCTGCAGCGTGAACGAGTCGTAGAGGCTCGACACGAGCAGGATGTCCTGGACCCGGAACGGCATGAGGTCCTGGAACGCCTGGAACGGATTGCTGACGTCCGGAATGGGATCCAGCTCGGGGGTGCTCACAGGCCGCCATGGTGCCACGGCGAGCCAAACCGACGCCAGCAAGAGGTGGGGGCGAGCCGGGGATGGTCGAACCGTGGAGCCAATGGCAGGCGGGGGGCCCGCGTGGTCCCCGCCGAACGACTTGCGGCCCGGCGCGTCTTCTTGGGCCGGGCCGCGTAGTGAGGCGGGGAGCCACGCGGGCCCCCCGCCGGGCTATCGAGCTGTGGTTAGACCAGCCCTTGATCCATCATGGCGTTCGCCACCTTGACGAACCCACCGATGTTCGCGCCGTTCAGCAGATTCCCCGGCGTCCCGTACGTCTCGGCGGTGTCGAAGCAGTTCTTGTGGATCGCGATCATGATCCGGTGGAGCCGCTGATCGACCTCGTCGCGGGACCAGGAGAGCCGCATGCTGTTCTGCGACATCTCGAGTCCGGACGTGGCCACGCCGCCCGCGTTGGCGGCCTTCGCCGGCCCGTAGAGAATGCCGGCATCGAGGTAGACCTGGATCGCCTCGATCGTGCTCGGCATGTTGGCTCCCTCGGCCACCAGCGTGACGCTGTTCTTGATGAGGTTCGACGCGTCCTTCTGGTTGATCTCGTTCTGCGTCGCGCACGGGAAGGCGCAATCGGCCTTGATGTTCCAGAGCGGGTTGAAGCCCAGCTTGTGGTCCAGGGCCGTGTACGTCGCGCCCTTCCACCTGTCGGCGTACTCCTTCATGCGGCCGCGGCGGGCGTTCTTGAGATCCATCACCCACGCGAGCTTCTCGCGGTTGATGCCGTCCGGATCGTAGATCATCCCGTCGGAATCGGAGAGCGTCACCGGCTTGGCGCCAAGATCGAGCAGCTTCTCGACCGTGTACTGCGATACGTTGCCGCTGCCCGACACGAGGCAGGTCTTTCCCGACAGGCTCTGGTTCTGGCTCTTCAGCATCTCGTCGGCGAAGTAGACGCAGCCGTAGCCCGTGGCCTCCGGCCGGATCAGCGATCCGCCCCAGCTCAGGCCCTT
>JAEHDN010000043.1 GCA_016880395.1 Candidatus Eiseniibacteriota bacterium | reverse complement strand
CCACCACGATCGCCGCTGCGCCCCGCAGGGCCCGTACGTGGGCGACCAGGCGGTGGATGCCGGCGACCCCAGCATCGTACACCCGCCTCACGGGCACGCCCATGAAGTCGAGCGTGGCCGCGGCCTCTTCGGCCACAGGGAGATCCGAGGTTCCGGCGCTGATCACGAGGACCGGGAGCTCGCGGCGCCCGCGGCCGGCGGCGACCCTGCGCGCACCGGCTGTCGCGCGGCCTTGGCCCGTACCCGCTCGGCGGCGACGCGCGGCCGGTCCGATCACCACCACCCGGGCCGCCTCGTTCCATCGCGCGTCTGCGCCGAACGCCTCGATCAGCGCGCGCGCCTGCTCGGCGCTCACGCGCGTCGCGAGGCAGCGGCCGCTCCGTCTCGCCACGGCGCGTGCGATCGCGACACACTGGGCGGCGGTCTTGCCCTGGCCGAGGATCACCTCGGGAAGATGCTGGCGGAGGGATCGGTGGTGGTCGACGAGGGCCGGACCCGCTGTCTCGAAGGGAAGGCGGGCCAGCTCGTCGAGGGCTTTCGCCGGGCTCAGCCGCCCCGCGCGGACGTCCCGGAGGAGCTTACGAAGACTCGCCGGATCCATGGCCGTCGGCCTCGGCGCCCTCGTGTCCGTTGGCCGTTCCGGCGAGGACGGGCTCGGGGGCGCGCTCCAGCATGTCGAGGTACTCGAGGAGGAGCGCCTCCGTCTCGGCGGGATTCTGCGCGTGGTTGATCTTCCGGCAGAGGGTGGAGTTGTCGTAGAGGCCGCGCACGTACCAGGCCACGTGCTTGCGCATCAGCACCGCCGCGTAGTCCCCCTTCTTCCGGGCGAGGTCGTGGAGGTGGGCAATGGCGGTGGCGATCCGCTCGCGCGGCGTCGGCTCGGGCCCGGGATCGAGCCCGTCGAGGAGCCGCTGCGCGCGTCCGAAGAGCCAGGGATTGCCGAAGGAGCCGCGCCCCACCATCACCGCGTCGCATCCGGTCTCGGTGACCATGCGAAGCGCGTCCTCAGGGGTCTTGACGTCGCCGTTGCCGATGACGGGGAGGCTCGTGGCCTGCTTCACCTGGCCAATCACCTCCCAGTGCGCCCGTCCCGTGAATTTCTCGGAGCGGGCCCGGGCGTGCACGGCGATCCAGCGCACGCCGGCGCGCTCGAGAACCTGGGCCACATCGGGCGCGTTGGTGGAGCTCTGGTCCCAGCCGATCCGGATCTTCGCCGTGACCGGGAGGGGCACCGCGCTCACGACGGCGCTGGTGACCCGCTCGAGCCGCTCCAGGTCGGTCAGCATCGCCGCTCCCGCCTCGCGCGCGATCACCTTGCGCACCGGACAGCCGTAGTTGAGGTCGATCGTGTCGAAGCCGAGGTCGACGCAGAGCCGCGCGGCGTCGGCCATGACCGCCGGATCGGACCCGCAGAGCTGCGCCCCGATCGGGCGCTCCTCGGGCCGGTACTCGAGGAGCTCGAAGGTCCTGGGGTTCTTCCGGACAAGTCCGTCGGAGGAGGTCATCTCGCAGAAGACCATGGCCGCTCCATGGCTCTTCGCGAGCATGCGAAAGGGAGAGTCCGTGACGCCGCAGAGCGGCGACAGGAGGACTCTCCCTGTCAGACGGACGTCACCGGCCAGCATCCGCTAGTGGACGCTCGGTTCCCGGTTGGGATTGGCGGCCGAGCGCGACTTGCTCATCTCGTTCGCGAGCGCGAGCAGCTTGGGCAGCGTCCCGGCCTTGTCGATCAGCGACGCGGCCTGACGGACCTGCTCGTCGTCCTCGAGCGCGACCTTGTAGGCCTCCTCGTCACCCGCATATCGTCGGGCCAGCTCGCGCCGCATGCCGGTGTCGACGTAGCGCTGCGCCAGGGCCAGGGAGTCGGCCTGGAACTCCATCTTGTCGGCCTTGAGCATCCCCACGAACTCCTCGCGCATGGCCGGGGTGACCGTGTAGTTGGCGGGCGGCTCCTTGTGCTTGGCCGCGTACTTCACCGCGTACTTGAAGAACTCCTGCTTGGACTCGAGATCCTCGATCAGGCGCGGGTACTTGACCTCGTCCAGCTCGATGTCCGGAACGATGCCGCCACCGCCGTACACCGTCCGCCCCATCTCCGTCTTGTACTCGGGGAGCGGCTTCTTAGCCTTGAGCGAATCGGGCAGCGAAGCCTGCGAATCCTCGTCGTCGTCGTCATCCCCGGCGAGCGCTCCGTCCTTGAGCTGCTCCTCCTTCTGGATGCAGCGCCCGCTCGGCGTGTAGTACTTCGCCGTCGTCAGCTTGAGCTTAGGACCACGCACGCTGCGCGTGAGCGGAATGACGGTCTGGACGAGCCCCTTGCCGAACGTGCTCCGTCCGACGACGACGCCGAGATCCAGATCCTGCACCGCGCCCGAGACGATCTCCGAGGCGCTCGCCGTCCACTGGTTGACGAGCACGATCAGCGGATACTTGGTGTGCGGATCGGTGGACGAGGAGTAGAAGTCGCGATTCTGCGTCGCGTCCCGGCCCCGCGTGAACACGACCTTCTTGCCGCGCGGCGCGAACTCCTCGGACACCTCGACCGCCTGCGAGAGGAGGCCGCCCGGGTTGTACCGGAGATCGAGGATCAGGCCGCGGGGATTCTGCTTCTCGATCTTCGCGATCGCGTCGTCGATCTCGTCCCGGCTCCGCTCGGAGAAGTTCGAGAGGCGGATGTAGCCGACGCCGTTGTTGAGGACGCCCGCGTAGGGCACGCTCTTGATCTGGATGATGTCGCGGGTGATCGAGAAGTCCATCGGCTTGTCCCGACCCTCGCGGAAGATGCTCAGCTCGACCTTGGTTCCCTTGTCGCCGCGCATCTTCTTCATCGCGTCGTCGAGAGAGAGGCCCTCGGTCGAGACTCCGTCGATCTTGATGATGCGGTCGCCTCCCTGGATCCCCGCCCGCCACGCCGGGGTCCCCTCGATCGGCGAGATCACGGTCACCCAGCTGTCCCGGATCCCGATCGAGATCCCGATGCCGCCGAAGGATCCGTGGGTGGTCGTCTCGAGACGCTCGGCCTCGTCCTTGTCGAGGTACTGCGAGTAAGGATCGAGGGTCCGCAGCATGCCGCGAATCGCCGAATCCATGAGCTTGTCCGTGGTGACCGGCTCGACGTAGTGGTCGCGGACCTTGCTCAGGACCTGGATGAACCGTTCGATGTTCGCGTACGTGTTGTCGGACGTCTCCTGAACCCGGCCGACGGCCCAGGTCCCGGCGATCAGAGCCGTGACCAGGACGATCACCGCGAATCCTTGCCTAGCGTTCATGTGGAAGTCACCTCGATGGATGGATGTCCCGGCTGCGGAGCAGCGCCAGCGCGTCTTCTCTGATTTGACGCGACAAATCCTCTCGGGAATCAGTACCCCGCAAAAGGACGATCCGCTCCGGATCTTCCGCGGCCAGCTCGAGGTACCGCCGGCGGACCGATTCGAAGAAACCGGCCCCCTCGCCCTCGATCCGGTCGCGTGTCTGGCCGGCGCGTTCGCCCGCGCGGGCGAACCCGGTCGCAACGTCCACGTCGAGGAGGTAGGTCCGGTCCGGGCGAAGCCCCCCCGTCGCGGCTTCGTTGAGACGCGCGAGGAGGTCCCTCGGAACGGCGCGCCCGCCCCCCTGATACGCGAGCGTAGCGTCCGTAAAACGGTCGCAGACAACGACCTGACCCGCCTGGAGGGCGGGCCGGATCCGCTCGGACACGTGCTGTGCCCGAGCCGCTATAAAGAGTAGCAGTTCGGCGATGGGCTGAATAGGCCCGCCGTGGGGGGAAAGGACGAGATCGCGGATCCGCTCGCCGAGCGGGACTCCCCCCGGCTCCCGCGTCGCGAGCGCCGTGAAGCCGGCCCCACGCAGGGCCGCGACGAGCGCCGCGGCCTGCGTGGACTTGCCGGAGCCTTCGATCCCCTCCAGCGTCAGGAAGAGGCCGGGCAGGCGGTCGACCCGGCTCGGCGTCAGGCGCTCCGCTTGGCGGCCCGCTTGAGTCCGCTCCGCGGCGCCTTGGAGCGCTTCGGCGCCGCGGCCTTCGCCTCGGACCGGGCGCGCTTGTGGCCGTACTTCGCGATGAAGTCCTCGACCATCTGCCGGGCGACATCGTCCGGGTACTGGATCGGCGGGGACTTCTTGAAGTAGGCCGACGGGGCGATCAAGGCGCCCGAGAGGCCGTTGTCGAGCCCCAGCTTGGCGCAGCGCACGGCGTCGATGATCACGCCGGCCGAGTTGGGCGAGTCCCAGACCTCGAGCTTCATCTCGACGTTGAGCGGGACGTCCCCGAAGGTGCGTCCCTCCATCCGGATGTAGGCCCACTTCCGGTCGTCCAGCCACTCGACGTAGTCGCTCGGTCCGATGTGGACGTTCTTCTCGCCCAGGTCGTAGTCGAGCATCGAGGTGACCGCGTTGGTCTTCGAGATCTTCTTCGACTCGAGACGCGAGCGCTCGAGCATGTTGAGGAAGTCGGTGTTGCCGCCGACATTGAGCTGGCTCGTCCGCTCGAGGCGCACCCCGCGCTCCCGGAAGAGCCGCGTCATGACACGGTGGACGATCGTCGCGCCGACCTGGGATTTGATGTCGTCCCCGATCACCGGCAGCTTCCGCTGCTCGAACCGCCGCTGCCAGTACTTCTCGCGAGCGATGAAGACCGGGATCGCGTTCACGAACGCGCAGCCCGCGTCGAGGATCTGCTCCACGTACCACTTCGTCGCTTCCTCGCTCCCGACCGGGAGGTAGTTGATCACGACGTCGGTCTTCGTCTCCTTGAGCAGGCGCACGATGTCCGCCGTCGAGCCGGGCGCCTTCTGGATGATCTTCGAGAGGTACTGCCCGAGGCCGTCGTGCGTCATGCCGCGGGCGACCGGGACGCCGAGCCGGGGCACGTCGGTGAACTTGTAGGTGTTGTTGGGCCACGTGAAGATCGCGTCCGCGAGATCGCGGCCGACCTTGTTCTTGTCGATGTCGATGGCCGCGCTGAACTCGATGTCGCGGATGTGGTAGCCGCCAAGGTTCACGTGCATCAGGCCCGGCACGAAGTCGGTTTCCTTCGCGTTGCGGTAGTAGTGGATGCCCTGCACGAACGACGAGGCGCAGTTGCCGACGCCGATGATGCCCACGCGAATCTTGCCCATCTGGATACCTACCTCCGTGTTCTTCCGGGATGTCCCTGCGGGAAGCGGGGGGCGGGCGACCTGCCCGTGCGCCCATGCGGTTACGGTGCTGTCGAGCGAGTCAGTCGGCGCACATGATACACGCGCTGGAGGACGGTGACGAGGGTTAACAGGAAGAGGATCCCGAGCACTCCGGGGAGGAAGCGGGGGCCCAGAAGTGCGCCCGCCGCAAGCGTTAAGAGCCGCTCCGGGCGCTCCATGATGCCCACCTTGCACTCGAGCCCCAGGCCCTCGGCCCGGGCCCGCGTGTAGGAAACGAGGAAGGCGAGGATCAGGGTCGCGAGCGAGAGAACGGCGAGAGTCTGGCCGTCGGGATCGCCCCAGCGCGCGCTCCCCTCGAGGTTGCCCCGAAACCAGATCGAGCCTCCGGAGGCCCGCGTGTAGAAGTAGTGCGCGAGCCCCGCGAAGAGGGCCCCTTCGCCGATGCGATCCAGCGTCGAGTCGAGGAACGCTCCGAACGTGGAGGCGGTCCCGGTCGCGCGCGCCACGTCCCCGTCCAGCATGTCGCAGAGACCCGAGAGTCCGAGCACGATGGCCGCGCTCAGGAAGTCGCCGCGCGCGAGGAGGAGTGCGGCGAGGAGCGAGAGGCCGAGCCCAGCGTACGTCAGATGGTCCGGACGCACCCCCCGCCGCGCAAGCGCGGTCCCGAGCGGCCGAAACCAGGAACGACCGCGCTCCTTCCAGGTCTCGGTCACTCGTCCTCCTCCCT
>JAEHDN010000297.1 GCA_016880395.1 Candidatus Eiseniibacteriota bacterium | reverse complement strand
GAATCGGCTTCCCCTTGGCGTTCAGGCGAACGTAGTCGACGAGGACGGCGTCCCCGGCGGCAGCCTCCCGCTCGACGGGAGCCCAGTCGGAGGTTCGCTGGCGCAGCTCTTCGATGGCGCGCTCCACTTCCTCTTCGCCCACGACGATCTCCCTCGGCGGCACGCTCAGCTCGAAGTAGTCGCGAGGCGCGACCTGGGGCCGGACGTCGACGGTGGCCTCATAGCTCAGGGGCTGGCCCTTGTCGAAGCGGATCTTCTCGATCGAGGGGTAGGAGACCGGCTCGATCCGGTGCTCCCTCACGGCGCGCTCGTAGGTGCGCTTGACGGCCCGCTCGAGCACCTCGTGCTCCATCGAGTGACCGAACTGGACCTCCAGCACGTTCCGCGGAACATGCCCCTTCCGGAACCCCGGCATGACCGCTCGGCGCCGGTAATCTTCCAGAATGGCCTCGTAATCCTCGTCCAGCTCTTCGGGCGAGACCTCGATCGCAAGGACCTTCTGCGAGACACCGCTTTCGCTATCGCGGACTTCGACCTTCAAGTTCTGTATCCCCTTAGAGTTATGGTGCGAGAGGGGGGAGTTGAACCCCCACGAGTTTCCTCACGGGATCCTAAATCCCGCGCGTCTGCCAGTTCCGCCACTCTCGCGTCGGGGTACCCGTGCAAGCAATTTAGCACCGAAGTGCTTGTGCTTCAAGAGGATTGGCGGTCGAGAACGGCCTCGGCGACACGGGCCACCACCTCGTAGCGCCCGAAGGAGGGCATGAGATACGCCCCCTCGACCAGATCCCGGGCTTCGAGGAGCAGCTTCCGGCACATGTCCACCCCGACCGCGATCCCCTTCTCCCCCGCCGTGCGCATGGCCTCCCGGGCCTGGTCCGGAACGTGGATTCCGGGCACCTCGTTGTGGAGGAACTCCGCGTGCCGGTGACTCTGCAATGGCAGGAGGCCGAGGAGAATCGGCACCCGCTTCTTCCCCAGACGGCCCAGGAACCGGGTCAGGGTCTCCAGCTCGTAGAGCGGCTGGGTCATCGCGAACTCGGCCCCCGCGTCCATCTTTCGCTGGAAGCGGTCCAGCTCCTCGTCGAGCGTGTCGGCCGTCGGATTGACCGCGCACCCGATCACGAACGTCGTCGGCTCACCGATCGAGTTGCCTCCGAGATCCGTCCCGGCGTTGAGCTGCTTCAAGACGCGGATGAGCCCGATCGAGTCCACGTCGAACACCGCCGTCGCGTTCGGATAGTCCCCCGCGCGCGGCGGATCGCCCGTGAGCGCGAGGATGTTCCGGATCCCGAGCGCGTGCGCCCCCATGAGATCCGACTGGATGCCCATGAGATTCCGGTCGCGGCATGTGAAGTGGAGGATCGTCTCGACCCCGACCTGCTGGTTGATCATGGACGCGAGCGCGATCGAGGACATGCGCACGCGGGCCATGGGGCTGTCGGCGACGTTGATGAAGTCGACGCCCGCGTCCTTCAGGAGCTGCGCCCCCTCGATCATCTTCTTCGGCCGAGCGCCGCGCGGCGGGTCCACCTCGACGCTGACCACGAATTCCTTGGCCGCGAGCTTCCGCGAGAGGCCCGTTCGGTTCACGGGATCCGAGTTCGCAGCGGACTCCTCGATCCGGACCGGAGGGATCGAGCCCACGGGCTCCCCGACGAGCGGAGCGACCCCTCGGGCGGACGGGGCGCGGAGCGCTTCCCGCATCTTTCGCGTGTGCGCCGGCGTGGTCCCGCAGCAGCCTCCCACGAGCCGCGCGCCCGCCGCGGTGAACCGCGTCGCGTACTCGGCGAAATACTCGGGGGACGAGAGATAGACGAACCGCCCGTGCACGAAGCGCGGGAGGCCAGCGTTCGGCATCACGGAGATGGGAAGCTGGGTGCGGCGCTTCAGCCGCTCCACGATCTCGAGGAGCTTCTGGGGCCCGACGCTGCAGTTGGCGCCGAGGAGATCCACGCGCTTCCCCTCGACCGCGCGCGCGACGTCCTCGGGATAGGCGCCGTACAGGGTCCGCCCATCCTCGGTGAAAGTCATCTGCACGACGAGCGGCACATCCGCCGTGACGCTCCGGACGGCATCGATCGCAATGGCCGCCTCGGCCATGTCGGTCTGGGTCTCGAGGAGGATGAGGTCGACGCCTCCTTCCACGAGCCCTTCGGCCTGCTCGCGATAGGCGTCGTAGGCCTCCTCGCGCGTGATCGTGCCGAGTGGCGCGACCGGTTTGCCGAGCGGCCCCATGGACCCGGCCACGAACACGGCCTCGCCCACTTCCTCGCGCGCGTTCCGCGCGATCTGCGCGCCCGCTCGATTCACCTTGCGGGCCGTCTCGGTCGCCCCGTGGGCGGCGAGGCGGTAGCGGTTCGCGCCGAAGGTGTTGGTCTCGATGACCTCGGCGCCCGCGCGGATGTACTCCCGATGCACGGCCTGGATCAGCGCGGCGTCGGTGAGATTGAGGAGGTCGAAGGACCTGTCGAACGGAATGCCCCGCTCGTACAGATAGGTCCCCATGGCGCCGTCGGCCAGCACGACGCCGCGAGCGATCCGCTCGAGGAACGGATGCGTCACGTTCGCGCTCCTGCGAGAGGGCGCGGGCCCTCGGTGGGACGGGTGTGTTCTTCCATAAGACCTATCATCGTACTATACTGCCGCGCTCGCTGTTCCACCTTTCCTGAGGAAGCGCGCCGACCATGAACATCGTCGTCCTCGTCAAGCAGGTGCCCGACACGGAGACCCGGATCCAGGTCAAGGATGGGTCCGTGGATCTGAGCAGCGTCAAATGGATCGCGAACCCGTACGACGAGTTCGCGATCGAGGAGGCGCTCCGGATCCGTGAGAAGCTGGGCACGGGCAAGGTCACCGTCGTGAGCCTCGGCCCCGAGCGGGTCAGGGATGCGGTGAAGTACGCGCTCTCCCTGGGCGCGGACGAGGGGATCTGGCTCAAGGGAGACGGCGTCGCTCTCGGCGATCCGCTCGCGGTCGCCACCGTGCTCGCCGCCGCGGTGAAGAAGATCGGCTTCGATCTCGTGCTCGCGGGCAAGCAGGGGGTCGATTCCGACTGGTCGCAGGTCGGCCCGATGGTGGCCGAGCTGCTCGACCTGCCGCACGTCTCGGTCGTGATCGGGCTCGAGCTGGATGCGGCCGCGCGCCGGGGAACGGCCAGGCGGGAGATCGAGGGCGGGCTCGAGCGCGTCGAGTTCGAGCTGCCCGCCGTGCTCACCGCGCAGAAGGGGCTCAACGAGCCGCGCTACGCCTCGCTCAAGGGCATCATGGCGGTGAAGAAGAAGGTCATCCCCGAATGGAGCCTCGCCGACCTCGGCGTCGATGCCGCTTCCGTGGCGCCCGATGCGGCGGCCGTGCGCGTGATCGACGTCGCGCCCCCTCCGGCGCGCTCGGCGGGCCGGATCCTCGAGGGGGAGCCCCGGGACACCGCGCGCGAGCTGGTCCGGCTGCTCCGCGAGGAAGCGAAGGTCCTCTGATGATCCTCGTCGTCGCCGAGATCAAGGACGGACTCGCCCGGAAGACCACGATCGAGATGCTTTCCGAGGCGCGGCGCCTGGCGGATGCGAAGGGGATGCCGGTCGGCGTCCTCGCGCTCGGCACGCTCGGTGCCGGCGAGGCGGACCGGCTCGCCCAGCACGGCGCGGATCGCGTTCTCCAGGCGGACGACGCCGCGCTCGGCGCGTACGCGCCGGAGCTCTGGGCCGAGGCGGTCCGCGCGGGCGTCGCGCAGGCGGAGCCCGAGGTGCTGCTCATCGGCGGCTCGGCGCTCGGCAAGGATCTCGCGCCCCGCGTGGCGGCGAGACTCCGCGTCGGACTCGCCACCGACTGCGTGGGCTTCGAGTGGGACGGGGATGCCCTCGTGGCGCGGCGACCCATCTTCGCCGGCAAGGCGTTCGCTCGCGTGGGCTGGAACGCGGCACGCCCCCGCATGGCCACCGTGCGCCCGAACACCTTCCGCCCGCGCGATCCGGACCCGTCGCGCAAGGCCGCGGTCGAGAGCGTGACTCCGGGCGAGGTGAAGGTTCGCGCGCGCGTCGCGGCGCTCGAGGCGTCGGAGGCGGGCATGGCCGACCTCACCGAGGCCGACATCATCGTGAGTGGCGGCCGCGCGATGCAGGGGCCCGAGAACTTCGAAATCTTGAGAAGGCTCTGCACGGCGCTCGGCGCCACGCTCGGGGCGTCGCGCGCGGCCGTCGACGCCGGATGGATCGACCACAGCTACCAGGTGGGCCAGACCGGGAAGGTCGTGAACCCGACGCTCTACTTCGCCGTCGGCATCTCGGGCGCCATCCAGCACCTCGCGGGCATGTCCTCGTCCAAGACGATCG
>JAEHDN010000296.1 GCA_016880395.1 Candidatus Eiseniibacteriota bacterium | reverse complement strand
GCTTCAGCTCGCGGATGTTCCCCATCCACGGCAGCGACACCAGGTAGTCCATCGCGTCCTCGGCCAGCACGACGTGCCGTCCCTCGCGGGCGCACAGCTCGTCGAGGAAGTTCCGGATGAGGAGCGGAATGTCCTCGCGCCGCTCGCGCAGCGGAGGGAGCGAGAGCACGACCTGGCCCAGGCGGTAGAAGAGGTCGGCCCGGAACCATCCCGCCTTGACCGCGCTGTCGAGGTCCTTGTTCGTCGCGGAGATGATGCGGACGTTGAGCCGTCGCGAGCGCACCTCGCCGAGACGCCGGTAGGTCCCGTCGTCCAGCACTTGCAGGAGCTTCACCTGCGTCCGCTCGCCCAGCTCGCCGATCTCGTTCAGGAAGATCGTCCCGCCGTCGGCCTCCTCGAAGATCCCGCGCTTCGTGATCGCGGCGCCGGTGAAGGCGCCGCGGACGTAGCCGAACAACTCGCTCTCGACGAGATCGCCGGGGAGGCTCGTGCAGTTGACCTCCACGAACGGGCGACCCCGCTCGATCTCGTAGGAGCGGAACATGTAGGCGAGGAGGTTCTTGCCGGTGCCGGTCTCCCCCTGGATCAGGACGCGCGCCGGAGTATTCACGAGCTCCGACCCCTTGCGCACCAGCTCGAGCGTGCGCAGATTCTGACTCAACACTCCGTGCGCCCGGGCGATGTCCTGGGCCTGAGACGAGCTCGGAACGATGGCGCGGGCCGCGCGGGACGTGGTCAACCAGACCGGGGCGTTGAGCTCGCGCAGCGCGAGCTCGCAGGAGCGCATGCACTCCTCGACCCCGAGCTGCTCGAACAGGTACATGGCCTTGAATGCCAGGTTCTGCGCGTCGCGCGTCCGCTCCACGTCGCCGCCAGGCATCCGCCGGGCCTGCTCGAGGTAGGCGCGGGCCAGCTCGAACCGTTCGTGGATCTGCTCCAGGAGTCGGATGGCCTCGCGTGCCTGGACGTTGGCCTCGGACATCCGTCCTTCGAGCGTGTGGATCGCGGCGAGCACGCGGCGGGATGCTCCCTCCTCGAGCTGGTCCTTGATCCGGCACGAGTGCTGGAGCGCGTCCTCGGCGGCCCTGAGGGCGGCGGGGATGTCCCCGCGCGCGGCGAAGGCCTCCGCCCGGCGGCGCTGGATCTCGTGCACCATGTCCCCTTCGGGAGCGATCTGCCGGGCCATGGTGAGCGCGTCCTCGTAGAGGGCCAGCCCCTCGTCCACGCGCGCCATCTCGACCATCAGGTCCCCGCGGCTGACGAGGCAGAGTATCTGCTCGCGCGAGCACCCGAGCCGGGACGTGATCTGCGACGCAGCCGCGAGGTGTCCCTCGGCCGCGACGAAGTCGTGGCGCAGGGTGGCCACCGTCGCGAGCCCGATCCGCATGCGCGCGACCCCCGACTCCTTTCCGATCTGAACGTAGGAGCCCATGGCGCGATCGAAGTGTTCCACCGCCTCGTCCCACGAGCCCGCCTTCAGGAAGACGATGCCCAGGTTGGCGCACGAGACGGCGATGTAGGCGAAGTTGCCGAGGCGTGTCGACAGCTCCATGGAACGGAGCAGGTGCCAAGTCGACTGGCGCCAGTCGGAGAGATGGCGGTAGAGCACGCCGAGGTTGTTGTGGGCGCGGATGACCCCTTCCTCGTCGTTCAGATCCCAGCGGAAGAGGTGGAGCGCTGCCTCGTAGAACTCCTTCGCCTTGTCCAGGTCACCGAGGCGGAAGTGGATCCGGCCGAAGCAGTTGTACGCGTGCGCCAGCGGCGCCATGAGGTTGTGTTCTTTGAAGTACGCGTGGGCGCGCTCGCAGCTTCCCAGCGCCTCCTCGTACTGAGCCAGGT
>JAEHDN010000295.1 GCA_016880395.1 Candidatus Eiseniibacteriota bacterium | reverse complement strand
GCGGTGAACCGGGAGATCGAGGAGCTCGAGGCGCTCCTCGCCGGCGCGGAGCGGCGGACGCGGCCCGGGGGAAGACTCTGCGTGATCGCCTATCATTCCCTGGAGGACCGGATCGTGAAGAGCACCTTCCGGCCTCCCCGCCCCCTCGATGCCTGGGTGGAGCCAGCTCCCACCCCGTGGACACCGCTCACGCGGAAGCCCATCCGCCCCTCCCAGGAGGAGATCGGCGCGAACCCCCGCGCCGCGAGCGCGCGGATGCGCGTGGCCGAGCGAAAGGAGAACCGCCGGTGACCGTCACACTCGAGCGTCCCGCCCTCTCGTCCGAGGGCGCCCCTGCTTCGCCCCACGCCCGTCCCGACCAGGTCTACCTCCGCCGCTTCACGGTCCGGGGGCGGCGCGTGCGCTATGGCAAGCCGCTCCTGATCGGGCTCGCGGTCGTGCTCCTGCTCTTCGCTCGCGTCTGGGAGAACACCGTCGCCCACTCCACCGCCATGGAGCGTGACCGGCTGCGCCGCGATGTTCGCGCGCTCCAGAACCGGCTCCAGCTCTCGTCCGAGCTGAGCGATCAGGCCACGCTGCTCGAGGGCACGGATCCCCGGTCGCTGCACGCGCTCGGGTTCGTCGCCCCCGATCCGTCACACATCGTCGACATCGACCTGAGGGAGCCGCTCCCCCGCGCCGTGCCGCGGGGCGGCGTCGCGGCGCGGCTGAGCTCCTGGTGGCGTGGGCTCCGCGGCCGCAGCGTGGAGCCGATCCTGCCGCCGGGCGAGCCCATGGACGCGGTGCCGGTGCGCGCCCAGGTGGGGCCATGAGCCCGCGCGATCTCCGCCGTCTCCGCCTCCTCGCCTTCATCGGCCTGGGGGCGTTCCTCGTGCTCCTGGGCCGGCTCGCCCAGATCCAGGTGGTCCAGCACGACGCGTTTGCCCGCGCCGCGCGGCAGCAGCAGACGCGGCGCGTGCTCCTCGAGCCTGCGCGCGGCCGGATCTACGACCGCCATCTCCGCTCGCTCGCGGACAACGTTGCCTTGAGCCGCCTTTCCGTGCGGCCGCGGGACGTGAAGAACGCGCGCGCGATCCAGACCTTCCTCGCGAAGGCGGCAGGGCCCACCGCGGTCAGCCGCTTCCGCGCGGGACGGAACCGCCACGCCGCCTACATCCGCCTCTCCTCGCAGCTCTCGCCGCAGCAGGAGCTGGCCCTCCAGGCCACCTCGCTTCCGGAAGGGCTCCGGGTCGAAGCGGTACCCGGTCGCGTCTACGCGCTCGACACCGTCGCCCGTTCGGTCGTGGGCGTGGTGGGGACCGAGGGGGACGGGCTCGAGGGCCTCGAGCGCATGTACGACAGGGATCTCAAGGGAAAGAGCGGATGGGCGACCCTCTTCTGTGACGCCCGCGGCGCGGCCTACGAGCTGCCGCGGAGCCTCGTGAAGCTGCCCGAGTCCGGCGCCAGCGTCGTGAGCACGATCGATCTCGACGCCCAGTCGATCGCGGCGCTCGAGCTCAGGAAGGCGGTCGAGAAAGCCGGCGCCAAGGGAGGGATGGCGGTCTTCGCCGATCCGCGCACCGGAGACATCCTGGCCATGGTCACCGTCGACGCGCCAGGGCGCGCGGCGGCGTCCCCCCACCGGAACCGCGTCATCGCCGACCAGTACGAGCCGGGCTCCACGTTCAAGATCCTCGCCGCCTGCGCCGCGCTCGAGGAGCGGCTCCTCAGTCCGTCCGACTCGTTCTACGTCGATCACGGCGAGGCCGACGTCGGCGGCTTCACGATCCACGACTCGCACCCCGAGACGCGCTGGTACACGTTCCGCGACGCGACTGCGCTCTCGAGCAACGTCTGCTTCGCGCACATCGGGACGAAGGTCGGCGCGCAGACGCTCTACAGCTACGCGCGGCTCTTCGGATTCGGCCAGCCCACGCGGATCATGCTCCCGGGGGAGGCACCGGGCCAGATCCGCCATCCCGACCGCTGGTCGGGCCGCTCGCTCGCGACGATCTCGATCGGGCAGGAGGTGCTCGTCACGCCGCTCCAGATCCTGATGGCCTACGCCGCGATCGCGAATGGTGGCGAGCTCCTGCGCCCCCGCATGGCCACCACCGTGATCGACGACGCGGGTGAGCCGATCCGGGAGGTCCCGGTCGAGCATGTCCGCCGCGTGGTCTCCTCCGAGACCGCCCGCACCTTCCGCTCGTTCCTGCGCGACGCCGTGGTCTCGGGGACGGCGACCGAGGCGGCGCTCCCCTGGTGCGAGGTCGCGGGGAAGACCGGCACCGCCCAGAAGGCGCTCGAGAACGGGCGCGGCTACGGGGCCGGCTGCTACGTCTCGTCGTTCGTCGGCATGGCACCCTACGAGAATCCGGCCGTCGTCGGCTTGATCGTCATCGACGAGCCCCGGGGGCTCTACTACGGAGGCTCCGTGGCGGCGCCCGTGTTTCGCGATATCCTGGCGGCCTGGGCGCTCCAGGGGCGCGGCCCGATCGCGCTTCCTCCCTCGTCCGTCGTCCGCGGCGACGAAGAGCCTCGCCCGCGCGCGGCCGTGCCCGACGTGCGGCTCCTCGAGCTGGATCGGGCGCGTGAGATCCTCGCGCGGGCCGGTTACGGCCTTCGGGTCGCGAGCGGCGGCGCGATGGGCGGGCGCGTGATGGTGCAGGAGCCCGCGCCCGGCACCGAGATCCGCCCCGGAGCGGTGGTGGAGCTCGCGCTGGCCACCGAGGGAGACGGGGACACGACGGTGCCCGATCTCCGCGGCCTGGCGCTTCGCGAGGCGCTCGCGCGGCTCACCGCGAGCGCGATCGAGGTGACACGCGTCGAGGGAAGCGGCACCGTGGTCCGTCAGTCGCTCGAGGCCGGCAGCACCGTCCGCAAGGGGACCCGATGCACGCTGGTCCTCTCGCCGCGAGGCGCCTGATCGAAGCTTCGGCCCGGCACGCCGTCCAAATCGCACAGGTCGTGGGCGCCGTCGAGGTGCACGGAGCGCCGCGGGGTGTCTGGGAGCGGGTCCAGTACGACTCGCGCGCGGTCGGATCGGGAGACGTCTTCGTCGCGATTCGCGGGTTGAGGGCCGACGGCCACGCCCATCTGCGCCAGGCGCGCGACGCCGGCGCCGTGGCCGCGGTCGTCGAGACCGTGACCCCAGGGCTCGATCTCGCCCAGATTCGTGTCGTCGACACGCGCCGCGCGCTCGCGCTCCTCGCGGCCGAGGAGACGGGGCACCCGTCGCGCGAGCTCGTGATGGTGGGTGTGACGGGGACGAACGGCAAGACGACGACCACGCATCTCATCGCGGCCGAGCTCGAGGCGCGCGGCGACCGGGTCGGCGTGATCGGGACGGTGGGATACCGGTTCGGCGGCCAGACCGAGCCCGCGCCCCACACGACGCCGGAGGCGCCCGATCTCGCGCGGCTCCTCCGCCGGTGGCGCGATCGCGGCGCGACGGCCGTCGCCATGGAGGTTTCCTCGCACGCACTCGCGCTCGATCGGACCTACGGCGTGGCCTTCGACGCGGGCGTGTTCACGAACCTGACGCAGGACCATCTCGACTTTCACGGGACCATGGAAAGCTACCGGGACGCCAAGGCGAGGCTCTTCCGCGCGGAGACGCGCGGGGATCGCACGAAGGCGTTCACCGGGGCCGTCAACACGGACGATCCCGACGGGCGCTGGATCCGGGAGCGTGGAGACCCCCCCATTCTCGGATTCGGCCTCGAGCCCGGGGCGGAGGTGACGGCGGAAGATATCCGGTGGGAGCGGTCCGGCACGAGACTCCGGATCCGTGGCCCGCAGGGAACCTCTTCAGTCGCCCTCCGCCTCCGTGGCGCCTTCAACGTGATGAACGCGCTCGCGGCCTTCACGGCCGGCCTCGCCGTGGGCGTTCCGGCGACCGCACTCGCGGCCGGGCTCGAATCGGTCCCGTCGGTTCCGGGTCGGCTCGAGCCGGTCGAGGCGGGTCAGCCGTTCGAGGTCCTCGTGGACTACGCGCACACGCCCGACGCCCTGGGCCGCGCGCTCGACGCCGTGCGCGCGACCGGCCCGCGCCGGCTTTTCTGCGTCTTCGGATGCGGCGGCGATCGCGACCGGGGGAAGCGCCCCCTCATGGGCGCCGTGGCCGCGGAGCGGGCGGACGAGGTGTTCCTGACGTCGGACAATCCGAGGAGCGAGGACCCCGAGACGATCCTCGCGGAGATCCAGGCCGGCGTGCGGGGAGCGGCCCACGTGCGGACCATCGTGGATCGGACCCAGGCGATCGGCGCGGCCATCGCCGCCTGCGGCGACGGGGACGCGCTCCTCATCGCGGGGAAGGGGCACGAGACGTATCAGATCCTCGGCGCGCGCACGATCCCGTTCGACGACCGGCTGGTGGCGCGCGACGCGCTCGCCGCCCGGGGGTATCGCGCGTGAGCGTCCGCCCCGGCATTCCGTGGCTCACGGTCGAGGACGTCCTGGCCGCGACCGGCGGCACGCTCCGGCGCGGCGCCGCGGGCGCCGGACTCCGGTTCGCGGGCTGCTCCATCGACAGCCGCTCGATCCGGGACGACGAGCTCTTCGTGCCGCTTCCGGGCGCGAACGTCGACGGCCACGCGTTCGTGACCCAGGCGCTCGAAGGTCCCGGCGGAGGAAGCCTCGTGGGCGCGGGCCACTCCTGGAGTCCAGGGTCGGCGTCGGCAGCCAAGCCCGTGATCGAGGTCCTGGAGCCGCTCGACGCGCTCCAGGCGATCGGGCGCCACTGCCGCGAGCGCTCCGGCGTGCCGGCGGTTGCGGTGACCGGATCGAACGGCAAGACGACGACCAAGGAGATGATCGCCGCGGTGCTGGGCGTGCGCCTCGCGGTGCACCGGAACGTGGGGAATCTGAACAATCACATCGGCGTGCCGCTCACGCTCTCGCATCTCGCCCCCGAGCACCAGGTGCTCGTGATCGAGATGGGAATGAGCGCGCGCGGCGAGATCCGGTTCCTCGCGGCCTTGTCGAGGCCCGAGGTCGGGGTGCTCACGAACGCGTCTCCGGCCCATCTCGCGCAGCTCGGCACCGTCGAGGAGATCGCGCGCGCGAAGAGCGAGCTGGCGGAGGCGCTCCCGCCCGACGGGCTGCTGGTCGTGAACGCCGACGACGCGCTACTCTGGACGATGAACCGTGGCCGTCCTGTGACGGTGCGCGGCTACGCGATCGACAATCCGGACGCGGACCTCCGCCCGACCGCGGTCAGCGACAGCGGCGACGGGGGGACCCGCTTCACGCTGCCCGACGGAACGGAGCTGGCCCTGGCGCTCCTCGGACGACACAACGTGCGCCACGCGCTCGCCGCGATGCTGGTGGGCGACCGGTTCGGCATCCCCCGCAGCGAGGCGGCCCGCGCGCTCGGAGCGCTCCGCCCGGCGCGCCACCGGCTCGAGAGAATGACGACCGCCGCCGGCATCGCGGTGATCGACGACACGTACAACGCGAACCCCGCGTCGATGCGCGCGGCGCTCGCGCTGCTCGGCACGGTGGAGACCCGCGGCGCCCGGCGCGCCGTGCTCGGCGACATGCTGGAGCTCGGGCCCGACGCTCCGCACCTCCACGAGGAGGTCGGCCGTGCGGTGCCGCGGACCGCGTGGCTCTACGCCGCGGGCGCGCACGCCGCCGATCTCGAGCGCGGCGCGCTCGCCTCCGGCGTGAATCCGTCGCGCATCCGCCGCTTCGAGGACGTTCCGGCCATGGCCGAGGCGGTCGTGAAGGACGCGCGGCCGGGCGATCTCGTGCTGGTGAAGGCGTCACGCGGCATGCGGCTCGAGCGCGTGGTCGAGGCCCTGGCTCCCGGCTCGTCCGGGTCGCACCAGGGCGAGCCCGCATCCGCGCGGGCGGGACGAGCCTGATGCTCTATCACTTCCTCTATCCGCTCCACGTCTACTTCGCGCCGCTGAACGTCTTCCGATACATCACGTTCCGCTCCGCCTACGCGCTCGCGACCGCGCTCGTGATCGCGCTCGCGCTCGGGCCTCCGGTGATCCGGAAGCTGCGGGAGCTCAAGATCGGGCAGAAGGTGCGGGACGACGGGCCGCAGAGCCACCTTCCGAAGGCGGGCACGCCGACCATGGGGGGCATCCTCATCGTGGTGGCCATCCTGGTCTCGACGCTCCTCTGGGGGAACCTGAGCAACCGGAACGTGCTGATCGCGCTCCTCGCGACGCTCTGGATGGGAACGGTCGGCTTCATCGACGACTATCTCCGCGTCGTGAAGCACCTCAGGAAGGGGCTTCTCGGACGGTACAAGCTGGCGGGGCAGATCCTGCTCGGCATCGCGGTCTTCATGGCGGTCTACTTCTATCCCTCGCCCGGCCTCCTCAATCCGGGCGAGACCAACATCCCGTTCCTCAAGCGGACGGTGATCCAGCTCGGCTGGCTCTACCTTCCGTTCGTCATCCTGGTCATCACGGGCACGTCGAACGCCGTGAACCTCGCCGACGGTCTCGACGGCCTCGCCGCGGGACTGACCGCGTTCGCCGCGGTGGCGCTCGGCGGCATGTGTTACATCACGGGACACGTGAAGTTCTCCGGTTACCTCCAGGTGCCCTACATCCCCGACACCGGGGAGCTGACGGTCTTTTGCTCGGCCGTGATCGGCGCCACGCTCGGGTTCCTCTGGTGGAATTGCCATCCCGCGGACGTCTTCATGGGGGACACGGGCTCGCTCTCGCTCGGCGCGGCGCTCGGCACGGTGGCGGTGCTCATCAAGCGCGAGTTCCTCCTCGCGGTGGTCTGCGCGGTGTTCGTGGCCGAGGCGCTCTCGGTGATGGCCCAGGTGCTTGCGTTCAAGCTCGCGGGAAAGCGCATCCTCCGAATGGCTCCCCTACATCACCATTTCGAGCTGTCGGGGTGGAAGGAGTCGCGCGTGGTGGTCCGCTTCTGGATCGCCGCCGCGCTCGCCGCGCTCGTCAGCCTGAGCACGCTGAAGCTGCAATGACCACGACCGCCCGCACCCAGGCTCCGTGGTTCGCCGGCGCGCACGCCCTCGTCGTCGGCGTCGCGCGAAGCGGCTCCGCGGCGGCGCGCCTCCTCCTCCGGCACGGCGCGACCGTGCGGGCCATCGATCGCCGGCGGCGGGACGAGATCGCGGGCGACGCGGCCGAGCTCGAGGGGCGCGGCGTCGAGGTGCGCTACGGCACCATGGATGTCTCCGCGCTCGACGGCTGCGATCTCGTCGTGACGAGCCCGGGCGTGCCGGCCGACCTCCCGCTCTTCGTCGAGGCGGCGCGGCGCGGGATCCCGGTGGCGCCCGAGCTGGAGCTCGGATTCGCGGTG